>CAZBMS010000005.1:9691-53162 GCA_964493125.1 uncultured Dehalococcoidia bacterium
CTCATTCTAGAATATTTGGCACCAAAAGTGTGCTTATTAAAAAGGCAAGCAGTGTTGATAATACCAGCATGGGAATATGTTTGTGGGAAATTCCCCAACAAATTTCCAGTTTCAGGGTCTATCTGTTCGCTTAGCAGCCCTAAGTCGTTACTGCTGGCAATCAATTTATCATACAAAGTACGAGCTTTCTCAGTTTCTCCTAACAAGATTAAGTTATCTATTAGCCAAAATGTACATATTATGAATGCACCTTCGCTTCCTTCTATCCCGTCATTATAACCTTTATACCTGTAAACAAAACCTTGTGTTGAAGTTAGCTCTTTTTCGATCGCTCTAATTGTCGAAATACTTCTTGGATCTCTGGGGTTTATAAAACCAACAAGTGGCATTGTTAGTAGAGAAGCATCAAGTAAATTGCTGCCATAAGATTGTACGAAAGTACCCTTTTCAGGATTAAATCCTTTGTCTAGAATATCCTTTTTGATCTCCAAGCGAGTTCTTTTCCATTTGTCGATATGTCGATTGTCTTGGAGATAACTGGCTGTTTTTATTGCTCTATCAATTGCCACCCAGCACCAAACCTTGGAGAAAACGAAATGATCCTGATTCCCGCGTGTTTCCCATATGCCGTCATCGGCATTTCCCCAGTTACGTGAGACATAATCCACGATGTTTATCAAGAATTCCCAATAGGACTCGTTTATTTCCCCTCCTTTCTGAGCGTATATCTGCGCCGCATCCAAAATTTCTCCGTAAATGTCTAGCTGGACTTGAGAGTAGGCTGCGTTCCCGACACGGACTGGCTTAGAGTTATGGTAGCCTTGGAGATTAGGCATTTCTATTTCTGTAAGTTGTCGTTCCCATTGTAGCCCGTACATAACTTGGAGGTCATTTGCAAATCCGTTAGTACTTTTAGTTAGCCAATCCGCAAAGGCTTTTGATTCTTCTAAATATCCCAATAAAGAAAGGGAGGAAACTCCGAAAGAAGCATCTCTTATCCAAGTATAGCGATAGTCCCAGTTTCGAACGCCGCCGATTTGCTCTGGTAATGATGTAGTCGGAGCCGCTACGAACCCGCCAGCGGGTTGATATGTTAGTGCCTTTAGTGTCAATGCACTTCTCTCGACTGCATCTTGGTCTATTCCACTGTATGTTCCAGCCGATGACCACATATTCCAAGAATCTATAGTTTTGTTGAGGGTTAATTCTAAGTCATCAAAGCTGAAGACTTTTGCATTATTGGGCCTAGATTGTTCGTCAGAGTATAGAAGTACATGGATTTTTCTAGAAGTATCCAATCTGCCTTCTGCTCTGAGGCCGTTATTCCATTCGCTCATTGGTGCAGAGCATGCTAGAGATATTTGGTAGTTATCACCTTCTATCACTCCGAAATGTTCGTTGGTAAGGATAGGCCTTGGTGTGATATTACCGTAATAAAACCTGGGATAGCATTCCATAAGAAATTGTGTCGTTCCACTGATACATTCGAATGTCCTTATTAGTCTTGGGTTTCCATCGGCTGTGTCAGGTAAATTGGCGTTAAAGCGATTACCATATATTGGCATAAAATCAGTTAATTTAGAGACTCCTGAGCCTGTTTTGAAGGTGGTTTCTAAAACGTTGGTTCGGGGGATATATCTTCTGTTTACAGTGAAATCTCCTACGGGAGCTAATTTAAAATGACCTCCGCAGTTCCAATCTAGTAGTCTTCCAAATATTGAGGCGCTGTCAAACTTGGGCAGGCAGAACCAGTCTATTGACCCCTGTCGGGATATTAGAGCAGAGGATCGCATATCACTGATTAGCCCATAGTCGGATATTGGAGGATATGTATTAGAGTTGACGTTTTCTAGTACGGGCATACGCTTAAATGCCGGCTCTGGAAAAAGTTTCGTCAACAAAGCGAGTGTAATATTGGTAGTCGAATAATTGGGCTATGCTTGAAGGATCGAGAGAGGAGGCCACTTCTTCTTCTGCCAAAATTAATTCCCTGAAATCAAGTTTGTCATCCCATGACTTCATTGCATTTTTTTGTACAATTGCATAGGCTCTCTCTCTGCTCAAACCACCCTGCTCAACCAAACTTAGCAATACACGCTGCGAGAAGACTATTCCGCGTGTTGATTCGATATTTCCCATCATCCTTTCTGGGTATACACGTAGTCCTTCCATCACGTAGTTGAACACGCTTAAAATGTAATCTAGGGCCAAGCATGAGTCAGGTAGTATGATCCTCTCTGCGGATGAATGACTGATATCGCGCTCGTGCCAAAGAGCTACATTTTCTAGAGCCGTTAAGCTGAAACCACGTATGAGACGGGCTAGCCCGCATACCCTTTCCGAAAGCTCAGGGTTACGTTTATGAGGCATTGCAGATGAACCGGTTTGCCCTTCTCCGAAAGGCTCTTCTGCTTCCCGTACTTCAGTTCGTTGCAGTGATCTAATCTCAGTAGCAAATTTTTCGAGAGATGCCGCTATTAGCGCAAGTGTTGATATAAAGTTGGCATATCTGTCACGTTGGATTATTTGGTTTGATATTGGAGCTACTTGGATCCCGAGTTTATTACAGACACTTTCTTCGATTGATGGGGTGATGGTCGCATGCGTACCCACGGCACCAGATATTTTACCGACAGATATCTGTTCTTTTGCGAATTTTAGTCTTTCTTCATGACGGTTCATTTCATCCCACCAAATCGCAAGTTTCAGACCGAAAGTGGTAGGTTCTGCATGAATTCCATGCGTGCGACCCATCATCAGCGTATTCTTGTATTCAATTGCTTTTAGACGCAGAGTGTCTCTTAGGCTTGTGACCTCGTTCAAGAGAAGTTCAGCTGCTTCAATCATTTGTAAGCTTTGGGCAGTGTCTATTACGTCGCTTGATGTGAGCCCAAGATGAATCCAGCGTCCCTCATCTCCTAGATTCTCTGTAATTGACCTGGTAAAGGCAGTCATATCATGACGTGTTTTTTCAAAAATCTCATTCATTAGATCAAAGTTATAAGAGGCTTTTCTGAGCTTTTTAATGTCCTCTTCAGGGACAACTCCGGCCTCGGCCCAAGCTTCACATACCGCTAGTTCAACTGCGAGCCACTTGTCATACTTGTTATGCTCTGACCAAACGCTTTTCATCTTGGGCCTAGAATATCGATCAATCATTGTTTTCCCCGATAATTTCCTTTTCCAAATGTTTAGTGACTTCGAAGAAGTCGTGAAGTTCTATATGTCGTAAGTTTTCTTTTTTGCACAACTCTAGCAGCCCAGATCTGGCGAAAACCAAGTCGGTCTTCCTGGCTGGGCAGAAGTCAGATATGCCGTCGCCTGCGTAATAAACTCGATGACCTGACTCTTGGTATTTTTCAACAAT
The DNA here is from genome assembly GCA_964493125.1 of uncultured Dehalococcoidia bacterium. Classification (GTDB taxonomy): domain Bacteria; phylum Chloroflexota; class Dehalococcoidia; order Lucifugimonadales; family QGNO01; genus QGNO01. The sequence goes on from CAZBMS010000005.1 coordinate 13,059, forward strand.
AGAACACTTGCAGTTGCCCCATTTGGAACAGTCATCACGAGTGTAATTGTAGTCAAACTTTATGCCGCTGCTTGAAAATTGTGTTCCAACTGAAAATGTCGGTATCCATTCTAGATTTTCACGTTGAATTAGTGCTTCTACGTAAAAATCTAGACCGTATGTCACTATTCCTAACTCAACGCTATTATCCTTACAAAAATTCGCTAAATTTAGAAATCCCGCCCGAAGGTTTGCGAATTTCCTTACATGAGCTTGCAGTACAGATTTTTCAGTAGTCAGATTTCTAAATGGTGCTTCGAAGTATTCTTTCGGGACAATTTTTCCTTGATGGAATTGCTCTATCAATTCCCGCCAGTTTTGTGGACCAAATTTGTCTAGCACAAGATGGGCGACATTTTGATCTGCTGTCGTATCATCGAAGTCACAAAGAATAGCCAAGCTCATTGCGGCTATCCCTCTCTTAACGAATGTCGATAGGCTGAGTACGCATCTTTAATTTTTTCGTGTTTGATGCTTAGTATGCTAGCTGCTAGATATGCAGCATTCCTTGCACCCCAGCTACCAACAGCGACACAGGCTACAGGCACTCCTGGCGGCATTTGTACGATTGCGTGTAGGGCGTCTACGCCTTTCAATTCACTGGTTCCTAGCGGTATACCGATGACTGGAAGATCAGTCCAGGCCGCTACTGTTCCAGGAAGTGCTGCTGCACCTCCAGCACCCGCAATTATGACCTCGATCCCCCGGTTTTCTGCAGAAACCGCGTAGTCAGCAACTTTTTGAGGGGTCCGGTGGGCAGATATAGCTAGCAACTCGTGATCTATCCCGAGGTTCTCAAGTATTGCCAGCGTGTCCTGGACTAAAGGTTCATCTGTTTTGCTTCCAATTACTACACCTACAAGAGGCATAAGCACCTCCAAAAAATATTATATTTCTAATCTCAATTCCTAACATTATCGAAACTGGCTATGTCTTTGCGATAGGAAACGCCATCAAATCTTACGTGTTTTACTGCTTCATAGGCTATTTTACGTGCGCGGGAAATAGTATCTCCTTGACCAACAACTGTTAAGACGCGTCCTCCACTGGTAACTATACTATCATTATCCAAGTTGGTTCCAGCATGGAATATTAGGGCTGTTTTCTCTGCATCCTGAAGGCCACCTATACTGAACCCTGTTGTGTAGCTTCCCGGGTATCCTTTAGAAGCCAATACAACTCCTACACAGTGTTGATCACTCCATTCGATTCGTGTTTTATTTAGCCTGCCCTGAGCTATCCCAGCCATAATTTCTGCTAAATCTGATTTGAGTCTTGGTAATATTACCTGAGTCTCAGGATCTCCCAATCTTGCGTTAAACTCCAAAGCTTTGGGCCCTTGTTTGGTCATCATTAATCCACCATAAAGGATGCCTTTATAAGGATTGTTCTCTTTAGCCATACCTTCCACGGTCGGGGCAAATATCTGAGTTTCAATCTGCTTGTCTATTTGGGCAGACCAAAATTCAGCTGGACTGTAACATCCCATTCCTCCGGTATTAGGACCTAAATTGCCGTCGTAAGCCCTTTTGTAATCGCAGGCGGATACTAGGGGAGAATGGTATTCTCCGTCTACGAACGAAAAAACGGAGACCTCTTTCCCTTCTAGATATTCTTCAATTACTACGGTTTGCCCAGCATTTCCAAGGATACTTTTGTTCATAAATGCGTCCAATGCTGTGGTCGCTTCAGCTTTGCTCTTCGCGACCACAACACCTTTGCCAGCCGCCAAACCATCAGCTTTTATTACTATGGGCAGTTGAACTTGTTCGATGAAATTGGAAGCTTCCAAGTAATTGTCGAAGGTCATACTTTCTGCACAAGGAATTTGATGCCTCTTCATGAATTGTTTAGCAAATGCTTTACTGCTTTCCAGTAAGGCTGCGGATCGTTTAGGGCCCGCTATCATTAGTTCCTTATCCTTAAACTTGTCGACTATTCCCATGCTGAGCGGGCCCTCAGGACCTACAATGGTTAGGTCAATATTTGCATCTTTACAAAATTTGATCAGATTCGGGACATCGGTGGAGTCTATAGTTATATTTTTACTTATCTGTTCAGTGCCAGCATTACCTGGTGCGATGAATAGATTGTTGACATTTGGACTCTGCCTTAGTTTCCACGCTATAGCGTGCTCACGACCGCCATTACCTATGAGTAAAACGTCCAAATTGAGATCCCCTTGTTTTTGTATCCAGCGGTATCATCGATTTCAACAAACTAGTTAATTAATGGTTTTTTGTCTATTCCCACTCAATAGTCCCTGGAGGTTTACTCGTAATGTCGTAGACTACTCGATTGACTTCAGGCACTTCGTTTACAATGCGGTTTGATATATTGGCAAGGACTTCATATGGCAATCTTGCCCAGTCAGCGGTCATAGCATCTTGACTAGTTACTGCCCGTATTGCGACAGCATATCCGTAAGTTCGAGAATCTCCCATCACTCCAACACTTCGGGCATCTGTTAAGACAGCGAAGCTTTGCCAAAGGTCTCTGTACAAATTCGCTCCCTTTATTTCATCCATAACTATCCAGTCGCATGATCGCAATATTTCGAGTTTATCTTTGGTGACTTCGCCTAGAATTCTTATTGCCAATCCAGGTCCAGGGAAAGGCTGTCTGTATATAATTTCTTCAGGCAAACCTAATTCTAGTCCAGCTTCTCTCACTTCGTCTTTGAAGAGGTATCTCAATGGCTCGACAAGCTTCAGTGACATTGTGGAAGGTAAACCTCCAACGTTATGGTGAGTTTTTATCTTTGCTGATGCGGATCTCTCTACAGTCTGACTTTCAATAACGTCTGGATATAGTGTTCCTTGTGCTAAGAATTCAACAACCCCTAGTTTTTCTGCAGCAACCTCTTCAAAAACTTTTATGAATTCTTCACCTATTGCGTGTCGTTTTTTTTCTGGATCTGTTACGCCATCAAGCCTCCTCAAGAACCGGTCTTCGGCTTTAACATGAATTAGGTTAAGACCCATATGTTTTTCAAACACATCTATTACGCGTTCAGGTTCTTCTCGTCTCATGAGGCCGTTGTTTACGAATATACATGTCAGTTGGTCTCCAATGGCTTTATGGAGAAGCAATGCAACAACGGCTGAGTCTACTCCTCCAGACAGAGCACATATTACTTTTCCAGTTCCCACCTGTTTTTGAATATTGGCCAAGGATTGCTTCACGAAGTTTTGGGGAGTCCATAAGGCACTGCAGCCACAAATCTTGTAAAGGAAATTGGTTATAAGGTCCTTACCTTGTGGTGTGTGAACCACTTCTGGATGAAATTGCAATCCAACTATGTTGCCATTCCCCATAATGGCTATAGGCGAGTTATCAGTGTATGCGAGAGAGTTGAACCCAGGTGGGAGTTTGTTGATTTGGTCACCGTGGCTCATCCAAACTGGTAGGCTAGGGGGGATGTTAGCAAAAAGCGGCATGTCAGGACCGTTCTGATGTAAAACAGCGTGTCCATATTCTCTTTCTTTGGCGGGGATTACTTCCCCCCCCAATTGGTGGGTTAGAACCTGCATACCATAACAGATGCCCAAAACGGGAAGCCCGCTTTCGTATACCCATAGGGGAGCTAATGGTGCACCCTTGTCGTAAACGCTAGACGGTCCTCCAGAAAGGATAATCCCCTTTGGATTAATCTTCTTCACTTCATTCCATGTAGCGTCATGTGGAACTATTTCGCAGTATACTTGGCTTTCACGAACTCTCCGAGCAATCAGCCTGCTGTATTGAGAGCCGAAATCAATAATTACAACAGCCTCTTCCTGATTTTGTGTGGTTTGCTCAGGAAGAGGCTGTTGTCCTCGATTTTCTTTAGCTATCTCCAAGTATGTGGAGACTTCCAGATCATCACTTGTCGATACCCGGCGAGAGGTTGAAATGTCTTCTTCCTTATCCAGCTCCAAGCCTCCAGTTTAACGGGGATTTTTGATCGAGTTTGAGCGTAACACCTGTGCTATACTCGGTCAAGGCAAAGACAGCCATAAATTAATGGGTTTACTAAGTAAGTATCTATGAATATACAAAATGCTATTGAAGGTTTATCACCTAGGATTAGAAGTCAGATTGAATTAGGAGTGGATATCTTGGCTAAAGGCGGGCTATTAGCATACCCTACCGACACCGTTTATGGACTGGGAGCAGATTTTTCGAATGAAATGGCGGTTAAGAAGGTTGTGAGCGTCAAGAAGAGAAAGGAAACCATGGGTCTTCCATTACTGTTATCTAAATCTGAAATGCTTCCTATTGTCACACAAAATATTTCTCCGATGGCTTGGACTCTAATGGAGAATTTTTGGCCTGGACCATTAACTTTAGTACTCCAGAAAACTAAAGATGTGTCGCATGTTGTTTCTGGGGGCAGACCTACAGTTGCTGTAAGGGTGCCGGACCATCCTGTGCCTCGTGTTCTAAGTGAGTGGTTGGGCCGACCAATAGTTGGAACCAGTGCTAATATTACAGGTTCCCCATCTGCGGAATCTGGTGCTCAGGCAGCATCCCAGATTGGTGAACTTGTAGATTTAGTTATAGAAGGTTCAAGCTTCGGGCGTTTAGAATCCACAATTGTAGACTTTACTGATAAATATCCTAAGATCCTAAGGCAAGGTGCTGTTCCTGCTGAAGAGCTCCAATTATTCTGCCCATTACTATCATGTTAAAGCTAAATGACCATCTAGGTTCCTATCATCAAGTCGCCGAAAATGCATTGAGGAATGTTTTTTCAGAAAAGGACTTTCCTTTATACAGATTAATGCAATATCAGATGGGATGGATAGATGAGCTTGGTAACGAGGAGTATCTGAACCCCGATTTTAGTAGATTGCATGCAAGCTTGGTTTTGATGGCCTGTGAGGCCGTAGGAGGGGATTTAAGATCGGCTGCGCCAGCGGCAGTATCTGTCGAGTTACTCAACCAATTTGTTCAAGTTCATACTGATATACAGGAAGGTAGTCAAGACAGGTATGGCCGTAGCACTCTTTGGTGGGTATATGGACCAGCCCAAGCAATTAACGTGGGTGATGGACTTCATGCTATGGCTAGAATGTCACTGATGCAATATCCAAGATGTTTCGATACCGATGAAAAAACTTTAAGAGCGTTAGCTATTTTAGACAATGCTTCTTTAAGAACTCTAGAAGGTCTGCACCAAGAATTGGTATACCAAGAGAGAGTAGATATTAGTACAGAGGCCTACCTGAAGATGTCTAAAGAAAAAATTGGAGCACTTATTGGCTGTGCTCTAGAGTTAGGTGCCCTTTCCGGGGGCTCATCAGAGGATGAGTGTGAAATTTTTCGAAAGATTGGGGAAGAACTTGGGGTTGCGTTACAAGTTCAAGAGGACTTACAGATGATTTGGGGGGACCCTCTTTCTGGTAAGCGAAGAGGGTCTGATCTATTAAATAAGAAAAAGGGCTACCCGATTATTTATACGTTAGAGGAAGCTGCTTTAAGCGTGAAACGGGAAATAGGCACGATGTTTTTTAAGCGCGTTCTTGATGCTGATGATTTAGATCAGCTTGTAGGGATATTAGATGATCTTGAGGTTAGGAAATCGGTGAAATCTAAGATAGATGAATTGTGTGATTCAGCAATTCATCAACTCAGCAAAGTAGCAAAAGGGGATTTATTACCATTGGAATCTTTGTTTAGCTGGATTGCTCTAAGGGGGGAATAGTCGTTTGTTTAGGAGGAATTGCATTTGCCAAAAATAACAGTCGCTGACGTAGATATTATAGGTAAGCGGGTTTTACTGAGGGCAGATTTGAATGTTACGTTTACCCCTAATACTAATATTATATCTGATGATAGCCGGATTCAGGCTGTTATGCCAACGATTGACTATTTGAGGAGCAACGGTGCAAAAATAATACTGTGCTCTCATCTTGGAAGGCCTAAAGGTAGAGTTGTGGAAGACCTAAGATTAACTTCTGTTGCGGATAGGCTCAAGGAATTTATCACTGATGGATTCTCGTACGTCAATGATGTCATAGGAACTGCTGTTGAATCTGAAGTGAATGATATGCGAGAAGGTGATGTGCTCCTTTTGGAAAATCTACGTTTTTATCCTGGAGAGGAAAGTAACGATCCTGAATTTGCAAAAGGATTAAGCCGGCTAGCCGATGTATATGTAAATGACGCTTTCGGAGCTGCGCATCGGGCCCATGCCTCCGTTCATGCCATAGCTCAATTCTTGCCAGCCGTAGCCGGATTTCAAATGAGCCGAGAGATAGAAATGCTAGGGTCTGTGCTAAATAATCCCCAGCGACCGCTTTTGGCTGTAATGGGCGGCGCGAAGGTTAGTGACAAGATACTAGTGCTACAGAATTTGATTGGTAGTATCGATAGATTAATTATAGGGGGTGGAATGGCTGCTACTTTCCTTAAGGCTCTGGGTTATGAAATGGGCAAATCACTTATAGAAGAAGATCGCTTAGATCTGGTGAAATTAGCTCTTACAGAAGCGAAAGATAGAGGAGTAAATGTGGTGTTGCCGGAAGACTTTGTTGTTGCTAGAGGGTTTTTTGAGGAAGCTGATCCAGTGATTGTGAAGTTCGATCAAGTGCCAACTGATGGCTTCATAATGGATATTGGACCCAGTACAATAGAGAAGTTTAAAATGTCTATCCTGGGAAGCAAAACGGTTATATGGAATGGACCAATGGGTGTCTTTGAGTGGGCCAGTTTTAATAAAGGCACTGCAGCAGTTGCTATTGCGATTGCTGATCTGAAAAGTGCTACAACAGTAGTGGGAGGAGGTTCAACCGCCGAAGCTGTAGAAGTATTTGGTGTGTCTGAAAGGATGAGTCATGTTTCTACTGGAGGCGGCGCATCTTTAGAATTTATGGAAGGTAAAGACTTACCAGCCGTAGCTGTTTTGCCCGATAGGGAGAATTAAATGATCGATTTCCCGGCTCTTCACGATATAGTTGATTCTACTCCTTCAAAAGTAGTTATGATTGTGGTTGATGGGTTAGGAGGAGCACCCAGTCCGGAAACTGGTTTGTCCGAGCTTGAAACCGCCAAACTCCCTAATTTAGATATGCTAGCCAGAGAGTCTTCTGTTGGTTTAACTATTCCAGTAGCGCCCGGCGTGGCACCCGGCAGTGGTCCCGGCCACTTGAGCCTTTTTGGATATAACCCACTCAAATATTTTATTGGGCGTGGAGTGTTAGAGGCTTTAGGAATTGGGGTCAGTATGGGTAAAGATGACGTTGCAGCCAGAGGCAATTTTTGTCTTTTGGACAAGGAAGGTCTGTTAGTTGATAGAAGGGCTGGCAGGATATCGTCACAAGAGAGTTTCCCGCTTGTAGAGGTTCTGGACGAAATTGAAGTAGATGGTGTTGAGTTATCTGTATTCCCCGTAAAGGACTACAGATTCGTCTTCCTAATGAAAGGTAAAGGGTTGAGTGATAAACTGACTGAAACTGACCCTCAGCGAATAGGAGTTGCCCCACTTGAAGTAGAGGCGTTGGGTCAGAAAGCTGAAAAGACCAGGGATCTAGCAAATTCCTTTCTTTTGCAAGCGAGACAGCGATTAATGGGTCAAGAGAGGGCTAATATGCTGCTTTTGCGGGGGTTTTCTCGTGTTCCCACGTTCCCTTCTTTTAATGACTCGTACAAACTTAATGCTGCTGCTATAGCCGCCTATCCAATGTATCGTGGGTTGGCTAATGTAGTTGGTATGAACGTGATTAATTGCGGTGTTGAGTTCGAAGACGAAATTGAATCTTTAAATACGAACTATAATAATCATGATTTCTTTTATGTACATTATAAGCCAGCCGATGCTGAAGGCGAAGATGGCAACTTTGAAGGAAAGGTTAGGTCTTTAGAGGAGTTGGATGTGATGATCCCAAGGATACTTGATCTAAATCCTGACGTTTTGGTAGTGGCAGGTGATCATGCAACACCTTCTATTCTTGCTGCTCATAGTTGGCATTATGTTCCAGTATTGATTAGATCTAAATATACTTTAGGAGATGGTGTTGAGAGTTTCAGTGAGCGGGCTTTCTCACAGGGATCTCTAGGTACATTTCAGGCGGAACATCTAATGCTTCAGGCATTATCGCATGCTGGGAAACTGAGTAAGTACGGTCCATAAAACGTATGAACTTGGTTTTTATAGGAGGATAAATGGCTAGCCCATTCGTAATCGGTAATTGGAAGATGAATACTACGATCCATCAAGCAGTGCTACTTGCATCTGCCGTAAGAAATAGTGTGTCGGATGTCCATGGTGTGGAAGTGGTCCTATGTCCGCCATTTGTTTCTCTCCAAGAAGTTGCTAGTTCGCTCCAAGGGTCTGATATCAAGGTTGGTGCACAGAATATGCATCAACAAGAGAAAGGTGCCTTCACTGGCGAAGTTTCGGGAGAAATGCTCAAGGGACTTGTTACTCATGTAATTCTTGGACACTCGGAGCGTAGGCGTGACTTCGATGAGACCGATGATTTAGTTAGCTTGAAAGCACAAATGGCGCTTTTATCAGGGTTTTGTCCGATAGTGTGCGTAGGTGAGTCATTGAGCGAGCGCAAGAATGGTAGAGCAGAAGAAGTGGTTTCCAACAGTATAAAAGCATCGCTTTCAGGTATAGAGCCAGACAGCGATTTTATTGTCGCTTATGAACCTGTTTGGGCAATAGGCACAGGTGAGGCTGCAACAGCTGATCAAGCTCAGGATATGTGCCGATTGTTACGCGATTGCGTAGCAGATGTTTTTGATAACGAAACTGCATCTAGAACTCCAATATTATATGGAGGGAGTGTTAGCCCAGACAATGTCGCAGAATTTGTTTCTATGACAGATATCGATGGGGCTCTAGTAGGAGGTGCTAGTCTTGATGCCGAGCAATTTGCATCGATTGTGCGAACTACCGCATTAGAGAGGGTTTCTAGTAGCTCTTAAGCCCTAATTTTCTAACTTGTGCATTAAGGTCATTAGCATATGAGCAGTGGACATGCTTAATCCGATTGTTGCGATAGTTGGGCCTACAGGGGTGGGCAAAACTTACCTTAGTTTACAAATAGCTCGGCGATTCAATGTGGAAGTAGTTAGTGTTGATAGCAGGCAGATTTATAGGCATTTAGACATTGGAACTGCAAAGCCTACACTTGAAGATAGGTTAGTTGCCTTCCATCATCTGATTGATATAGCCGATCCTAAGGATGATTTTAGCTTAGCTACATACCTTAAAATGGCCAGGAGTGTCATAGAGGAGATTCATGGCAGGGGGGCCATACCTTTGTTGGTTGGAGGGACAGGGCAGTACTTTCGCGCGCTGGTTGAAAATTGGCAAGTGCCGACCGTTCCACCTGATTGGGCTTTTAGAGAAAAGATGGGGAAGTTTCTGCTAGATCAGGGAGTTGAAGCTCTTTATGATAAGTTAAAGTTGATAGATCCAATGTCAGCCCGGATTATTGATCCTAAGAACTCTCGTCGTGTAATTAGAGCTTTGGAAGTTTACGAGCACACAGGGACGTCGTTCTCGGAACTCCGCACAATGAGTGATCCTAGTTACACTGCACTTGTGGTAGGAGTTACGACGAATAGAGAAAAGTTAAACTTGTGGATTGATTCTCGAGTCGACAATATGATTGATCTCGGTTGGGTACGCGAGGTGCGCAATTTGCTTGATTTAGGTATCAACCGTCAACACGCTTCAATGAGCAGTGTTGGGTATCGAGAATTAATAGATTACTTGGATGGTAGCATAGAGTTTTCAGAAGCTATTCAAAACATTAAAACAAAGACTAGGAGATTTGCACGTAACCAATATGGTTGGTTTAGTTTATCAAACCCGAGTATTGAATGGGTTGAACACGACGGGGAAATAGTAGACCGTACGGTTGAGTTGATAAAAAACTTCATGTGTTAAAATGCGGTAATTATGAAATTCAGTAAAATGCATGGGCTTGGTAACGACTACGTTGTAATTGATGGCTCGAATACAAGCTTGGAATTGTCAAATTTGGCTTTAAAGTTGTGTGACCGTCATTTTGGTGCGGGGGCCGATGGTTTATTAGTGGCAGAGCTTTCGAATATTGCTGATGTAAGAATGAGAATGTTTAACCCTGATGGCTCAGAAGCAGAGATGTGTGGTAACGGTATTCGCTGCTTTACTAAATACGTGCTAGAAAGTGGGTTGGTGTCTTTGAAAAATGGTGTTATCAATGTCCAGACTTTGAACGGAGTATTGGAAGTTACACCGTTCACTGACGAAGCAGGGCGTGTTGATAGGGCAGGGGTTTGGATGGGTCAGCCTATGTTCAATGCTGATGATATACCTGTAAAATTACCATTTGGAGATGGTGAACATAATAAATTGGCCCAATTATCAAATATTCACCACGATGCGAACTCCGATAATTTCGTCGTTCAATACCCATTAAGTATAAATGAAGATATTTTCAACATAACTTGTGTTTCGATGGGCAATCCTCACGCCGTGGCCTTCGTTGATCAACCCGTTGAAGCCATCGAGCTAGATCGGATTGGTCCTTTGGTTGAAAATCATTCTATGTTCCCGCAAAGGGTCAATTTCCATGTCGTTAACGTGGAGAGTAGAAATAAATTAAGAGCAAGGACTTGGGAGAGAGGTGCAGGGCTAACTTTGGCTTGTGGTACAGGGGCATGTGCTATACAGGCTGCTGCTCGACTACTTGGAATTACTGATGAGGAGATAACCTTAGGGATGCCTGGCGGAGATTTGATTATAAGATGGGCTGGTGATTTATCAGCGGTTTATATGGAGGGTCCAACTGTTGAAGTTTTCCAAGGTAAATGGATGTAAGTTGTAGATTATTTTATGATTCATAGAAGTTAAGTATCCAAAATGGATATTCAACAATTGAAACTTATCGGGAAATTATGGAGGGATAATGAAGTTTGCTGAAAGGATAGATAAATTACAGCCTTATTTGTTTGTGGAGATAAGTAAAAAGATAAATCAGAAGCGGGCTGAGGGAGTTGATGTGATTACATTCGCTATAGGTGATCCTGACATCCCAACACCCCCTCACATATTAGACAAATTGGTTCAAGCCGCACACGAACCTGCAAATCATCGCTATCCGGAATCCGAGGGGCTTCCAGAGTTCCGGCAAGCTATTGCCGATTGGTACAGTGAAAGATTTGGTGTAACTCTGGATCGAGACACGGAGGTACTTCCTTTGATTGGAGGTAAGGAAGGTATTGGACACATGGCCCTTTGTTTCATTGACCCAGGCGATATTGCTCTAGTTCCTGATCCTGGATATCCAGTTTATGCCGTGGGAACTATGTTTGCTGGAGGCGAATCTTATTTCATGCCGCTATTGGAGGAAAATGGTTGGTTGCCTGATTTGGAGTCAATACCAGAGCAGGTAGCAAAAAAAGCTAAAGTGATGTGGTTGAATTATCCTAACAATCCTACTTCGGCTGTAGCTGATTTAGGTTTTTTCGAAAAGGTTGTAGATTTTGCTAAGAGTTACGATGTAGCAATTTGCCATGATGGTCCATATTCTGAAGTTGCTTACGATGGCTATAAACCAGTCAGCTTTCTTCAGGCCAAAGGTGCTATGGACGTGTCTGTCGAATTCCATTCCTTATCTAAAGGTTACAATATGACAGGCTGGCGCGTTGGAATGGCTGTAGGGAACGCCCAAATGATAAACGCATTAATGAGGGTTAAGTCCAATCTGGACTCAGGCATACCGCAAGCGATACAGATTGCTGGAATAGAGGCTTTATCAGGCTCACAGAATTGTATTACTGAAAACAATGCAATTTATCAAAAGCGTAGAGATAAGCTAGTAGAGGCCTTAAGAGGGATTGGAATGGAGATTACTCCACCAACGGCAAGTCTATATGTATGGGCGAGGATTCCTGATGGCTACTCTTCGGCGGACTTTGCAACGATGCTGCTTGAGGAAAAGGATATAGTTGTAACTCCAGGATCAGGTTACGGTGAATATGGAGAAGGATATATACGCCTTTCTCTAACCCTTCCTGATAAACAATTGGACAAAGCTGTGGATAGACTTACAGGCTGGCGTTTCCCAGCAGCTTCTGCGAGGTAATAAGCATACCGCGAAAGACCTTTTTTACTAATTATAGGAGTGAAAGGACTTATCTGGCCGGTGTCCAGATTAAGAGAAGACGTACTATTTGGTCTTTACGTGACTCTTTATCTGAGCTTGGCTCACTTGCACGCTCTGCTGGTGCTGAAGTTGTAGGCACTATTGCGCAGCAGTTGGAGCGTCCAGTTCACACTTATTTAGGTAAAGGCAAACTGGAAGAGTTAAGATCCTTGCGTGATAGCTTTGATACCTTGATTTTGGATGATGAGTTAACTCCAACGCAACAGCGAAACCTAGAGAATGCTTTTGGTGAGAATATAAAGGTAATTGATAGGACAGCCCTGATATTAGATATATTTGCCAATAGGGCACGTACGAAAGAAGGTAGGTTGCAGGTAGAATTAGCCCAACACGAATATTTGTTGCCACGTCTTGCAGGTCAATGGTCTCATCTTGAGCGGTTAGGAGGAGGTATTGGCACTCGAGGGCCTGGAGAAACTCAAATTGAGACTGATCGCAGGCTAATCAGTCGTAGGATACAGAACTTAAAAACCGAGTTGAATAAAGTCCGAAATCACCGGTCTCTACAAAGGAACAGGCGTAGTGATAATGATATTCCGGTGGTTGCTTTGGTTGGATATACCAACGCTGGAAAGAGCACCCTGTTCAATAAGATTACAAGCGCAGGGGTTTTGCAATCTAGCGCACTATTCGCAACTTTGGATCCCGTGACTAGAAGGATAAGACTGCCTAGCAGTCACTTAGTTCTGATCTCTGATACGGTTGGCTTCATACACAAATTGCCCCCAACAGTGGTAGCAGCTTTTAGAGCAACTCTGGAAGAACTTCAGAGTGCTGATCTACTGATTCATGTTGCTAATGGGGCAAGTAGAAATGTAAGAGAGCATATAGCGGTTGTTGAACAAATACTTGCTGATCTTGGCTTATCAGTAAAGCCATCATTGCTTGTATTGAATAAATCGGATCTATTGACGGGAGACGTTTATTTCGGCGAATGGCATTCTGGTCATTTTGTCTCAGCTATTACCGGGATTGGTTTAGATGATTTCCTGTCTGAAGTAGACCAGATTCTGTATGACGAGACCGAATTACTTGTAGGGTAGGGAGTATTCTCAGGGATTTATTGGGCATTGATTGGTTCGCCCTATCATACTTATGTAAAGTTGCGAATCTGGTATTTTGTTTAGTTAGTTCCCCAGATAAAGAAGAGGTATAGAAAAACGCCACCCATATATCATGGGTGGCGTTTTTCTATACTTAACAAATTTTGCTTTTCTTTTAACCTCGATCTTCTATTGGAACATATTCTACGTCAAATGGACCTGTGTATTCGGTCAAGGGTCGAATGAGCATGTTGTTCGATGCTTGTTCGACGACATTGAGAGCCCATCCAGGTACTCGGCCCAAAGCGAATATTGGTACGAATATATCCTCTGGAATGCCTAGCAGGTAGTATATAGAGCCTGCGAAGAAGTCAACGTTGACGTGAATGCCTCTGGCTTGATAAGGCTTCATGGCTTCTTGAATGCCAGTTAGTATCTGGAACCAATGAGGTTCGCCTCTCGCAGCGCCAAGGCTTTCCGACCGCTCTGCAAGGTGGCGAGCTCTAGGATCTTCTGCCTTATAAACTCTGTGGCCGAAGCCCATTATTCTACCTTTGTTATCCAATATATCCTTAACATAAGCCGCAGCATTTTCTGGAGTACCTACCGCTTCAGCCATTTTTTGGACAGCTTCTGCAGCGCCACCGTGTAGTGGTCCCTTTAGGGTACCTATGCCAGTGACGACAGCTGAATGAAGATCACTTACTGTAGACGCTGTAACTCTGGCAGCGAATGCTGACGCGTTGGATCCATGTTCAGCATGTAGTATGAAATCTACATCTAGAATTTTGGACTCTTCAACAGTTGGTTCCTTTCCGAGTAGCATGTAAAGGAAGTTTCCGGCATGGTTAAGCCTTGAATTAGGTTTTACCGGCTCCTCTCCATTTCTAATTCTATGGTGAGCGGCAACTATAGTTGGTGCTTGAGCTGTAAGCCGGATACCTTTGCGAATTATCGCTTCTATCGAATTATCATCAACTTCATCATCAAATGCTGATAATGCAGATACTGCAGTGCGTAGAACGTCCATAGGATGGGCATTTTTAACAGTTTCAATAACATCCAAAACCCCTTGAGGGAGCTCCCTGTTGGATCTCAGTTGATTATCGAAATCGCTTAATTCAGGTATGGTTGGCAATGTTCCGTACAGGAGAAGATAAACTACCTCTTCGAACGTCGACTTTTCTGCCAGATCGTGTATGTTATAGCCTCGGTATAGAAGCTTTCCAATACCACCGTCAATAAAGCACGAGTCTGACTTATCAAAGTAGACTCCGTTTAAACCCTTGTGTATTTCGATTCCTGAATTTGTCATGGTGCCTCCTGCGAACTAAACAAAATTGACGAGTATCAATCTATATTACCGTGCGTCAAAAATTTCTTAGCTTCGTTTACGCTTATCAAAGCTATCTTAACCTTCGGTATGCTATCAACGGCTAATATGAGTGTCAATCCTGACTATCATTAATTATCTTGGAGAGCTATGATAAAATGGCACCCTACCCCACAGCTGAGGCTGTAATGAGACAAATAGGTTATCGCGTTTCTATCTACATGATTCTGGCACTCTCGATTTTTTCGTTAGCCCATTTTGATGCTTTTAGTAGGCGTGATTCTGATCAACGTGTTCCTTCTAATGTACCCACAGAGTTATCCGGTATTTGGGAGTCGTACAAGATATTGGAAGCTGATTTCGGAGGTGTTGTACAGGTAGACGAATATGTACTTATACAAGGTGCTCTCCAGGGATTGATTAATGCTATTAGAGAGAAAGACCCGTCATTAGACCTGAATGAGTACGATTTACCGTTACAGAACATCAATGATCTCTGGGATTTGTGGCCAGATATTTCATCATTACTTGAGGCACAGGAGGTCCAAATTGCGTCGGATCACTTGGAAGAATCTGCTATAGAAGGAATGTTAGAGGCATTGGGAGATAAGAATACGGCTTATTTATCAGCCGGACGATACGATCGCTTAAAGGAGAGTTTTGAATCAGATTTTGAAGGAGTTGGTATTTGGGTTTTCCATCAGTCAGGAGAAACAGTGGTTTCAGAAGTCATTGAAGGAACACCAGCTGAGAAGGCAGGAATTCTGGCAGGAGATGTTATTACAGCGGTAGAAGGGGTTTCAATAGCTGACCTAACTATCGATGAAGTTATAGGTATGATTAAGGGTCCGCAGGGTACCAATGTCAATTTACTGATTCGCCGTCAGTCTGGTGGAAAGGAAACTACTGAAACGATTACCGTAAATCGGGATCTGGTGAGAACCACATCAGTTATTTGGAGTTCGTTAAATGATGACGTGGCCTATATAAAGATAGATAGGTTCCGCGATATGGCAGATCAGGAGATGGATACAGCCCTGAAAGAAATACTGTCTGGAGGATTTGGCAGCCTTATACTTGATGTGAGGGGTAACACTGGCGGCATTGTATCTACTGCTGTTTCAATAACTAGTCAGTTTCTAACAGGAGGATTGGTTGTTTATCAAGTTGATGGCAAGGGTATAAGGACTGATTTTGCAGTCGAACCCGGAGGGATCGCTACAGAAATCCCCCTGGTGGTACTTACGGATAGATTAAGTGCTAGTTCCAGTGAATTCTTGGCTGGTGCGGTACAGGATCGAAAGCGGGCCAAAATCGTTGGATCTAAGACTTTTGGTAAAGGTAGCTTGAACGAACTTCGAAGACTAGATAACGGATCTGGAATTTACATTACCTCGGCATTATGGTACACACCGAATGGTAGATTGATAGAGGGTAAAGGGCTAGAACCTGATATAGAAGCGGAATATGAGCGGTGGATTACGCTAGATCCAGGAGCTGTTGAGCCTATTCGAGGCGAAATAGGGGTCAGCATTATGCAGTATGAGAATGGTATTTATGATGTATTTGTAGACCGACCGCTTCAAATAGCATTAGAGCAATTGGAGATTTAGCCCCGCATTTTATTTAGGTAAATCTGGTATAGAAATATGGCATCTGAAAATTACAAACCAATCGCTGTTAACAGGAAAGCTTTGCGCGATTATAAAGTCTTAGACACCTTTGAGGCAGGCATTGTATTAAAGGGTACGGAGATTAAATCAGTGAGGTCAGGTCGAGTTAACCTCCGTGAGGCTTATGCTCGCACCCATGATGGAGAAATGTGGCTTTTCAATGCTCATATTGCTCAATATGAAAAAGCTGGAATAGTTAATCATGAGGCTAACAGGCCTAGGAAACTATTGCTTCATAGTCGTCAGATCGACCATCTCCAATTGGAGCTTGGTCAGAAAGGTCTCACAATAGTGGCACTACGTGTGTATATAAAGAATCATAAGGCTAAGGTACAAATCGGACTTGCTAAAGGTAGAAGGCAGTATGATAAACGGCGGGTCATTGCTAGTCGTCAGGTTCAGAGAGACATGGATCGATATGAAAAGACAGGAATAGGTTCAAGGAAGGCTTAGCGGATAGATTTGGTATAATAGTATTAAATGGGGACGCGTGGTTTCGACGGGGGATATTGCTACTCGATTGCAGGTCGAGGTGCCGTCACGCCTCGTTAAACAGGCGGCAAAATAATAACTGGCAAAAACCAGCTAGCTTTAGCCGCTTAAGGCGGCTACGTTTATCGTAGCCTAGTCCTTGAGGGTTGCGAATAAGCGACACACTATCGAGGATGCAGCTTTTCAGAAGCCGATAAGAAGAGAATAAGTTAATCGGCTAGCTTGCCAAGCCGTTTGTCGGCGCAGGGCCGGCGAGTGAAAATATAAAGCACCGACTAAACCTGTAGTATATCCTGATAGCTAGTCTTTCGGACAGGGGGTTCGACTCCCCCTCGTCTCCACCAACCGTATAACGAATATACGGATCAGGTTGTGTATAATGGTGGTCTCGCGATATTGAATTGCGATTCTGCCGTTTGATTAAAGTTATTCCGATTAGACGAAGGCAGCCGCAGTGAAAGTAAAATTTTAGGGGATATAAGTGTCTGACGAAGGGAAACAGCTCGAGTTGTTCAATCTTGCAGATGAAGCTCCCGTAGAACCTCCTAAGCACATCTTAAAAAAACCGTCTACGAAATTTCTTTCAAAGACGCGATTTATGGCTGGATTGCAATGTGATAAACGTCTTTATCTTGAAAGCTACTACTCAGACTTTAGAGATCCCATAGGCGAGAGCTTGCAGGCACTATTTAATTCTGGGCATCGAGTTGGAGCACTTGCACGAGAAAGATTTCCAGGCGGGAAGCTAATAGATGTGCCATTGAGGAATGGCAAGGCACATGATCTTACCGTAGCTGCTATGAGTGATGAGACAATTGACTCTATATATGAAGGCGTTTTCACGTTTGATGAAATTAATGTCAGGCCCGATATATTAAAGAGAGTTGGGAAGAATGAGTTTGACATGATTGAAGTCAAGTCTAGTACACGGGTTAAGAGAGAACACATTCCAGATATATCCGTTCAGGTTTATGTTCTAGAGGGTACTGGAGTAAAGATTAGGAAAGCTGGGATATTAGTTTTGAATACTGGCTATGTGTATGAAGGTGGCGATTATGATCTTCAAAAACTTTTCTCACTGCACGACGTTACAGACAGATCTAGAGCGTGGCTAGAAGACGTTTTTAAGGGACGATTGAGTCATCAAAAAAATGTTTTATCAGAAGATGAAATGCCGATAGTCAAAATCGGTCCGCATTGCACTCGCCCCTACCAGTGTTCATTTTATTCATTTTGTAGGGAAAATGTCCCAGAAACTCATATAGAGAATATGCCCTATCTTAAAGCTGACGTTTTCAATGTTTTACAGGAACAAGGGATAGATTTAATACAGGACATCCCACAGGAGTTCGAGAACCTCAACCTCGTTCAGAAGAGAGTTCGTAATTCAGTAGTGACTGGCGAACCATATATGGATGCTGCACTTAAGGGACAGATTGATTCACTGTCTTACCCAATACATTTCATAGATTTCGAGGCATTTAATCCAGCCTTGCCAGTTTACATTAACTCAAGGCCGTACGAAGTATTCCCATTCCAGTGGTCGTTACACATGCTTGATGAACGTGGTAATCTGTCCCATTACTCGCATTTGTGTGAAGGTAGCAAGGATCCTAGCTTGGAATTTGTAGAGACTCTTTTGGCATCAGTCCATCAGATTGGATCGGTAGTGGTCTACTCGAATTATGAGAAGACACGGCTGGATAAATTGGCCGATAGATTTCCATCTCTTAGACCTGCTATTTATCAACTTATTGACAGATTATTCGACTTGTACTTAGTGGTTTCCAAGAATTATTATCATCCTGATTTCCGTGGTTCATTTGCACTTAAATCGGTTGCGCCAGTTTTGGCGCCGGATTTATCTTATGATCAACTAGAAGTTAAGGAAGGTTCCCATGCTGCTCTTGTTTACAGCAGCATCGTATCCGGTAGCATTTCAGGACAGGAAAGAGAAGAAGCAATAGATGCACTGGAACAGTATTGTAAGGTTGATACTGAAGGCTTGGTAAGAATAGTGGATAGTTTTAAGAAAAATTTGGGGTGATTAATTGAAGTCAGTGCTATTTGTATGTGTACATAATTCTGGTAGAAGCCAGATGGCTCGTGGCTTTTTGAATTATTTGAGCAACGGTTCTATTAAAGCTGAATCAGCTGGTACTATCCCGTCAAATTCTGTGAATCAGACAGTTGTTGACGCGATGTTGGAAATCGGCATTGATATTTCAGGTGAATCACCGAAATTGATTACGCAGGAGATGGTTGATAGATCGTCCAAAGTAATTACGATGGGATGCTCCATAGATGAAGCTTGCCCTGCAACTTTCGTTGTTGCTGAAGATTGGGGTTTGGACGATCCAAGTGGGAAAGGTGTAGCTGAGGTCAGAAGAATTAGGGACCAAATAAAGGAAAGGGTTGCCATTTTAATACAAGAATTGGTGTAGGCGTAAACCCACTAGATTTTTTTAGACGATTGAGCCTAGTACTTTCGATAGTATCCAACCTAGAACAAAACAGAACGGGTATGTTACGACCCATGCAGCAAGTATTCCCTTTATAACGCTAAAGCTAACTTTTCTCAACCCGTTTGTAGTCCCAACTCCGACAATTGCACTGCTAGATGTGTGAGTAGTGCTTACAGGCAAGCCTATGTTAGAAGCTGCCTCTATTACGCCAGCTGCGGCCACATTTGCTGTGAATCCACTCGCTGGGTTAAGTCTAGTTATTTTTGTTCCTAGCGTGTTGATAACTCGCCATCCTCCTAAAGCAGTACCTACTCCTATTGCGACTCCTGAGGCAAGTTGCATCCAAGGCTCTACAGTAACTTCTGCTGAATAATACACTGCCCATCCCAGGGCCATGATTCCTACTGCATTTTGAGCGTCATTTTTCCCGTGGCTATATGCCAGAAACGCCGCCGACATTATCTGCAATTTCCCAAATATCGAGTTGACTGCACCAAGTGTCCATTTTCTTAACACCCAACTGAGTATAACCATTCCGACGAATGCGCCTATGAACCCCAATATTGGTGAAAATGCCAAAGCCAGAAGCACTTTTGTAACTACGGCCTCATTAATTTTTTCAAGGCCAGCCGCCGCGACTCCAGATCCCAGTACGCCGGCTACCAAGGAGTGGCTCACGCTTACAGGGAAGCCGAAGCGGGTAGCTATTAAAACCCAAGAGACTGCTGCGAGAATCGCGGACATTACCGCGGTTTGTGTCATGAAATCTGGATCTACAATGCCCTTGCCTATTGTTTTGGCTACAGCTGTGCCAGTTAGGGCCCCTAAAATATTCATTACTGCGCCAATAAGTACAGCAGTTGCTGGAGAAACCACCCTAGTTGCAACTATAGTTGCAATTGCATTCGCCGCGTCATTCAGACCATTTCCATAAGCATATGATAAGGCTAGAACGATGGTAATGATGAGGAGTAATAGTTCTTGATCACCCATTCTTTATTACTATTCCTTCCATGATAGCTGCTATCTCCTCACATTTATCAGTGGCTCCTTCTAATTGGCTATACACTTCTTTCCATTTAATGATGTCTATTGCTGAGTAATTTTCGAATAATTCTCCCATAGCTCTACTAGTTACTTTGTCAGCTTCGTTCTCCAATTTATTCAGGTCGTCTTTTAGAGGAAGCAGCGTTTTCAATTTACTCCCTCGAGTTTTTAAGATACCCATCGCTTGTTCTATGGTTTCTGCACATCGTACGATGATTCTGCTAAGTTCACGCGCGCTCTCCGTTGGTTGTGGTATTTGGTATTCGACCATGTAACGTGCAGCTTCCTCTATGCAATCGACCACGTCATCTAGTCCCTCGCCAAGGCTGGCGATATCCTCTCTGTCTAATGGAGTTATAAAGCTCTTATGAAGTTGTGTCATTATTCGATGAATAATGGAGTCGCCAGCTTCCTCTGACTGTTTTATATTATCTACTTTTGATGTGACATCTGTGTAGTTTTCCATCAAATCTAGTAACAGTGTTGCGGTAGTTTTTAGGTTGGCAGAACTTTCTTCTAGTAATAAAAAGAAGCTATCGTCGCGGGGTAGTAGAGAAAATTTCATACGGTGCCTCCAGGTTCTAGCGGGCAGCGTTATGGCTGCTAATGTTAATTCGCAAGTCCTTGAAGAGAATGTAACACTAGCAAAACATTCTGTTGTTAACAGGAGGTTAAATTTTTGTTAAAAATAGTTGAGCAAATGTTCACTAACGTGTTAAACGGTCACGTCAGTTGGCGTATCAGCTTCATGAGGATTGGTTAGCTGTTGCCTCAACTTCGACTTTTGATAAGCTAAAAGTGAAAACGCTTCCTTTACCCTTTTCACTTTCTAGATCTAATTTCCCTTTGTGAGCTTGAACCAAATGTTTTGCTATCGAAAGTCCTAATCCGGTGCCTCTGTACTTTCTGGATTTGTCTACTCTGTAGAAACGCTCGAATATATGAGTTTGATCATTCTTATGGATACCGATCCCTGTGTCTTTAACGGTGATTCTCACGGCATCTTCCGTTAAATCGGTTGAGATAGTTACAGTTCCACCTTGATCTGTAAACTTTATTGCGTTATCCACTAGGTTGTTGATTATCTGTCGCAACTTTTCTCTTTCTCCTAAAACATGAGGCAGTGACTTCGGCATTAATGTTACCAATTCAACGTGATTTAACTTTGCTAGATTTTGAAATGAGGAGTGTATTTCCATCATTAATTTAATAATGTCGACGGGTATTAATTCAAGTGTGTTTTCAGTTCTTTCGATCTCAGAAAGGTCTAATAATTCTTGAACTATTTGAGTCATGCGATCGATTTCATTGTGAATTCTTGTAAGAAACTCATGAGCCAAATCACTTTCTTCCACAGCACCGTTCTGCAGAGTTTCGACCATGGCTTGCATGGAAGCCAATGGGCTTCTAAGTTCGTGTGAGACGTTACTGACAAATTGTTTGCGTATTGAATCTACTTGGTGGATTCGCGTGAGATCATGGATAGTTAGGATTACTTTATCATCATCTTTTTGATTAATAGGAGTTGCTATTACACTCAGATACCGGGGTGGATTTACTAATTCAATATCTTCCTGAACCTGATTGCTTGATTCCATTGCTTGTTTTACCAGGTTTCGTAGATTACGGTTGGTAATCTCGTCTATAAATCTTTTACCAATCGAACCTGACGGATTTAGGCCTAGGAGTTCCCCTGCTGCTACATTAATCAGTTCTATGAGCCCTTCTCCTGATTTCAGGTAGAATATTCGCTGAATTACTAATACCCCGTCCGCCATAGTATCCAAAATAGTAGACAATTTATTTCTGTCGAGGTATAAATCGCCCATAATTTGTCTTAAAGAGTTCGTCATATCGTTATAGGTTTCAACCAATTCTTCGGTGTTATTTGATGTAGTAAGTTGAACATTTTGATCGAAGTTCCCACTTGCTAACCTGCTGGTAGCATTCTTGATGGAAATCAGTGAATGTGAAATATTTCCGATCAGGAGCTTAGCCAAAGCTATTGAAACAGTACTTACCAGAGCTATTGAGACGATAATAGTTGGTAGTATATTGTCCATGCCAATTGGGGTTGATATAAAGAAAAGCCCTAACGCCCCAATCGATGTCACTAGAAGAGTAGTGTACGCTAAGACGATACGTTTATAGAGAGTATTAAATAGCTTCATTTTTCAAAGCGGTAACCGACCCGCCTGACAGTAACGATTCGTGTTGGTTGACTTGGATTAAGTTCAATTTTTTCTCTTAGCCATCTAATGTGAACATCCACAGTGCGCGTGTCGCCTAAGTAGTCATAACCCCAAGCTTGTTGAAGTAGTTGTTCTCGAGTGAAAACTTGGCCTTTGTTCTTCATAAATAAGCTTAATAAAGCGAATTCTCTAGGTTTTAGTGCTATATCCTCTCCGCCTATTTTCGCCGAATGCCCCAATAAATCCAGCGTCAAATTGCCGGCTCGAATATCATCTAAGTTATTTTGATATGTATTTAGTTGTACTCGTTTGTTACGCTTTAAGAGAGATCTTACTCTAGCGATGATTTCTCGCATGTAAAAAGGTTTTGTTACATAGTCATCAGCGCCCAGCTCCAGCCCAACAACTCTATCAATTTCCTCAAACTTAGCTGTTAGCATTATTATTGGAACGTCACTTTCCTGTCTTATTATTCTGCAAGCTTCTAAGCCATCGAGTTTTGGGAGCATAATATCTAGTATGATAATGTCAGGGCTTAATTCACGATTTAATTCAATACACTGCTCGCCGTCTGATGCGGTAATAACCCTGTATCCGTTCTTCTCCAGGGTATATTTAAGGGATTTGAGAATGTTTTCTTCGTCTTCTACTATTAGGACTGATATATCAGACATTTTTATACCTACTGTAGCCCATTATATCTTCAATTTTGTAACGCAAGGAAGTTTCTATCCAACTTGTATGGAACTTCCATAGCTACTCCTACGACACACCTGCGTCTGAACCTATTTTCGCAACAATTTTTTACTAATGCCACTGTTATTTTATAGAATTGTTGGTATCTGAATATTAGTGTGAATTCCTATACTTGGGCGGAAATAAGCCCATCTAGAATGCTTGAAAGTGTTTCGCTAGATATGGGTCCAACGTATTTCTTTACAATCTTCCCTTCCCGATCTAGGAAAAATTTCTCAGGAACTCCACGAACTCCATATGCGATGGCTACCTTACCTTGGGAATCGATAGCATTTGGGTAATCAATATCAAAGGTGCTCATGTGTTGTCGTATCTTCGATTCTTCATCCCATATGGCTACACCAACGAATTCTACGTCTTTACTTTTATACAGTTCATACGTAGATGTTAAATCACTAGCTTCTGCTATACACGGGGGGCACCAGGAACTCCAGAAATCAACCATTACTATCTGACCTTGAAATTCATTGATGTCTATAATCCCATCACTAACTGTTGGCAGTACTATGGAAGGTGCTAAGCCAGATTGAACATCGACCTCTCCAGATTGGTTGTTGATGCCTAGTCCTCCGGGATTTCCTCCCGATTGTGCCAAGGCCCAAGCCATTAGTGTTATTACGGCTGTGATTGCTAAGACACCGAGTATGAGTGATGCGAATTGAAGTCTCAACTTTTCACTCTTTATTATCTTCTCTGAGGAGATTTCTTAAAGCAGAAGATTTAAGTTGTTTTCTTTGGTTTAAGTAATCTTCTTCAGATATTTCATTGGCTTCAAATTTGTCGTCCAAGTTCATGATCTCTCTTATTATCTCGTCTTTGCCTATCATGCTTGTGCTGACTTTTCCTCCCCTTCCATTCAGCCCAATCATAATAAGCACAATTAGTGCCGAGGATAATATTGCTGGGATAACCCAGACGTTCGCAGAAGATTTTAATGTGTCTTGTAATTGGCTAAAGAACGACGGTTGAGGAATGTCTTGAATTAGGACATCTATTGCGGTACCTGGAGGTATATTATCCGTTTGAAAAATACTAAAAGTTGAATCGCCTATAGTAGTATCACTGCCTTTTGTAAGGCTAGAACTGATTAAAGCCCCGATATCATTTGGTTGTAGTATTCTGAAACTCTTGTTACCTCTAGAGAAGGTTCTTGATAGATCTAAGCTATCGCCCTCGTAATTTATTGTATACGTGAAAGCGATCCCATGATCTCCTGGAGGGACTGGTGTGGTTAAGCCGAAACCACGGTCTACTTGTATTACTTGCCCTTCTGGAAGCTGACTTTGGACCTGGAGGTCAATAGCTTCTCTTGCAATTGGGAATCTTAAGAAAGCCATTTTTGCTGGCTCTTTGAGATTGGGAACAAAGGTCCTATTGCTCTCATTCCCGATCTGAGCGATCTCAAACACTGAAATAGTTTTTTTTGAGATATCCCAATCGGCTATCATGAGACTATTCGATAGAAGTTCAATAGTGCCTATCTCATCAGTAGTTTCGTATATTTCTAATTCTAGATTATTAGTAGGTCTTCCATCTGGGACAATTTCCAGTTCGTAATCAACTCCTTTGTGATTGACTACTAGCAAGTATCCAATGATCTTGTCTGACGAATCTAAAGTAAAGTGAAAGGCTCCTTGGTCATTAGTAGAAACAGAATCAAAGTTACTAAGGTTGTCCTCGAAGAAAATATGCAGAATTACTATCCTATTCGAGTGTGGTTCCCCTCCGGGTGTTCTGTTGATCACTGTCCCTGAGATATCTAATGTATGTTCTTGAGCTTTTGCTGATTGAACATTAGTCAAAAGCAAAAAGGCGAATATTCCGTAAATGGCCATCGTAGTCCATTTAGTTAAACTGCCTAGGCATTTTTCACTTTGTGTTGTCATCTTTTACTGTGGAATTCTTAGCTGTTTCTTGCTCTATTAAATCGTCCATCTTTAACACTTTATCTTCTTTTCTTAACAATTCTGCCGCTTGAAAACGATAATCATTTAATCGCTCTAAGTATTCATTTTCAGTTATATGTTCTAGCCTAAAGTCATTTTCTAGCACTTCTATATTTTGATATATTGCCAGTCTTTGAGTTACTAACTCTTTCTCGAAATCCTCGGAGACATCATCCATTCTCTCATTTCTTAAGAATGGTGATCCCAAAACGATTATGCTTATGACACCAAGTAGTATTCCTATTCCTATTTCCATTTTGTTTACCTTATGCCTGATAGTAAATTATCTATATAGGATAATCTGATCTTGAAAGGCTGACAGTACTTTGTGGCCATAGTGCAATTAAAGTACCCATAACCAGTATTGGGCCGGCAAACCACATCCACCAAACTAAGGGATTAACAAGTATTCTAAAAGCGACTCTCCCGTCTTCTAGAGCTTCTGTTGAAACAATGTACAGGTCTTCTATAAGGGTCGACTTAATCGCAGCCCGAGTTGCCGCCATATTTTGTTCAGGATAATAGGCTCTCCAAGCCATCATATTTATATCCCTCTTTTTCCCGTCGGTTACTTTTAAGTAGTTCAGGAATTCGGTCCTATCGGCTCTAATTAAGACCTGGGTGTCAATATATTCGACATGATACTTATCTACGGTCACCGACTCGCCTTTAGCTAGTATCACATCCTTTTGTATTCCATAAAAAGAAGACCCTATGACTCCTAAAGCCAGAGATACTAGGGCTAGATGAGCTACATAGCCTCCATATCTTGGCCGATTTGCGGCAACTAGCCTAATGAACGCTGAAGCGTAATTATGACCTTTATCCTTAAGCGAAAGCGTGCCTTTTACCCATTCTCTCAATATTCCTGTAGTAACGAAGGCACACAATCCATAACTTAAGAATGCGAAAGGTTTTGTTATGCCCATAAGTAATAGGAATATTATTAGTACGATTGCTATCAATCCAGGTAATTGAATAGCTTTTCGTAAACTATTCCAAGATGAGTTTCTCCAAGGAATTAATGGGCCTACACCCATGAGGAATATTAGTACGAAGAATAAAGGTCCATTTACCTGATTGTAGAACGGTGCAGCCACTGTCACAGTTGTGCCTTGGAAAACCTCTGATACTAGTGGGAATACTACGCCCCAAAGTGTAACAAAAGCGATCGCTAGTAGAAGGATATTGTTTGCTAGGAACGATGCTTCTCTAGACAACATTGAGTCTAATGAAGATGTGCCTTTAAGGTGTTTCCTTCGAAGGTAGAATACTCCGAACGAAAATACTAAGCTAAACGCTAAAAAGCCTAGGAATACCCATCCTAACGCGGAAGATGCAAACGAATGCACTGAAACTACCGGTCCTCCACGGTTTATAAATATTCCAAAGAACGCCATAGTGAAGGCGATATTAATTAATACAATATTCCATATTTTGAATAGGTTTCGTCTCTTTTGTACCATTATCGAATGAATGAACGCAGTCAAAACCAGCCATGGCATTAATGCAACGTTTTCTATAGGGTCCCAGGCCCAATATCCGCCCCACCCTAAGATTGTATAGGCCCACCATGAGCCCAACAGGAGTCCTATGGCCAATATTGCCCAAATTATTAAACTCCAGACGCGACCAAGTTCGACCCAATTGTTTGAAATATTCCCAGTTATCAGCATCCCCATTGCGATTGAAAATGGTACGGAAATCCCAACCAAACCTGCCATTAGCATTGGTGGATGGAAAAACATGCCTGGGTGAGTAAGAAGTGGGTTTATTCCCTGCCCGTCTCGTGGTATGAAAGGTAGTGTGTCAAAAGGATTTGCCATGAAAGTCATTACAGCAAGGAAGAAGGTCAATATTCCGATCAGTATCCCGAAAGTATACGACTTGATCGATTCCAGAGCCTTTGGCATGAAGTAGACCGTAATTAATGTCAGCAACGACAGCACCAGTGCAATGTATAGTAATGATCCTTCATTTCCGGCATAAAATGCCACCCAGGTATAGATTGGGTCCATGGCTAGATTACTGTGATCAGCTACATACTCGAGGCTGAAATCATGACGGAGAAATGCTATAACCAACGATACAGTAGAAATCAGGAGAGCCACTGGGATTAGATAAGCTGTCCTCAATGCACTAAGCTGAAGTTGGTATGAATGTAACATCTTACCTAAAACTGATCCTATTAAGCCGTAAGATGATAGAGCCAGTGCTATATATAGCGATATAGATCCTACTTCTGCCACTTATACCTCATTTGATTTGTCATTTTTGTTTTTACTAGTCAAGAAGTCAGATATTTCCTTATCTGCTTGGGATAGATATTGGTCTATGCCCTTAGTACTAGAGGTTTCTTTGTATGAAGATTGGTGTTTAGCTGTGTTTCTCATAGAACGAAGGGTCAGTATTAGTATTAGTATTGCTGTCGGTAGTGTAAGTGCTCCGACGATCCATATTGTGAGGTTGAACCCACGCTGGGGCGGTGCCGCCAATACATCTTCACCGTACCTGCTTACGAAGAAATCTAATATCTCTTTTTCAGATGCGCCGCCGTTCAATCTTTCCCGGACCATGTTCTTCATTTGTTTAGCAAGTTGGACCTGTGATTGGTCTAGTGTTTCGGTTGGGCAAATGGGGCAAATCAATTGTTTGTCTAGTGCCTGTGCTCGCTCCTCTATAGTCAACTCGTTTGAACTGTTAAAGCAACCGGTCAGTAACAACATTAGCAAAGCTGTTACTATGATTGTTTGTCCTAGGTTTTTTAGGCTTAGCATGTTATGCGGAGTGATGTTAAATCTTCCATGTCAGTATACAGTCATTGGGTACAGAATGAGAAAGCATCCGCAGCTTTTTTATTTGCAGAGCGTTGTCAGCTATTTTTCGATCGATCGTAGATAGTGAACTATCATCCAACGGTCATCTTCGCTGATAAGTTTCCTAAATGGTGGCATCAAGAATTTACTGGCAGCAGACTCAGATAAGCCCTGTGCGACAAGAGTTGCAGCCCACCCGTGACTAATTATATAGAATACTTCGCCGTCAGGCCTTTTAGTAGTTGCACCTGTAACCAAGTTTGCTGGAGCTCCCGGGTAACCTGACTCCTTAAGCTTTTCTTGCATAGGACCATCACCTTCGCCTCCTACTCCATGGCAAGATGCGCAATTGACCTGGTACAGCTTTTCTCCGCGGTGGCGCGTTGCGCTACTAGACGGAAATGGGCTATCCACATTTTTTGACTCGGCGAAAGAAAACAAGACCTCTCTTCCTGTGATCGGCACAGAATCCGGTGGTGCTGATAGGCTAGGCGGTTCCTGAATCTTGTAAGACTGGTGGTAATGCATTTCTGGGAATATATCCAAGGGGTAGCTTCCCGTAGAGCAACCCGTAGTCAAGAATGCCAATGAGATCACAAGAAGAGATCCGAACAAGATCTTATTATTGCGTAAGCTTTTCATAAATTTAGAATCCGTTTGCAATTAAGTGGTATTGATAATTAACCTTCACGTTTCAGTACTTCCTCGGCTCCAGCCTTCTCCAGGAGTTTCTGTAGTTCACCCGCGTTCTTCTTAGGCACTTCGATTGTTATTCCAACGTAACCTTCGGTAATCCGGGGGTCGTATAGACCTCCTTTTAGATTAGGCAATCTAGATTCAAAAATTATACCGCCGATAGTAAAAAGTATAGCCCCAAGCATAGTGCCTTCATACATAGGTATCATCATTGCAGGGATAGATAGTATTGGCTTGCCGCCTACTACCAGTGGCCATGCGCTCTGAGTAGCAATAGTTAGAAGAAGCCCCATGGTGAATCCTACGAAAGCTCCAACCAGAGGGTAAACATAAAGGTGATGCTTGGGCTCTGCCTCTCCGAAAGCTCCTTCAGGATAAGGGGATCCGGTGAGAATATCAAAATTCTCGTTTGTGTGCCCGGCTTTCTCTAGTGCTTCAGTGGCCTTAGCTGCTTTTTCTTCTTCTTTGAAAAGTGCCAGCATTTTAGTCATTCTTATTGCTCCTTCCTTACTCTTCTACTCGTAGGGCTGGTATAGTTCTGCGACCAATTTTGATCTCTTCACTCAAAGTTTGCCCTTCTTTAATGTCAAACAGTGGTATAAGCGGGAATGCCTTTGCAAAAAGTAGCAGCAGCAAGAAAACAAAGGCGTATCCGCCTACTATAATGGTAACCTCTATTAAGCTGGGATGATAAGCTCCCCAATCAAAAGAGAAAGGTGTTTTTCTAGATAGGCCAGGGATCACAATTATCAACCTTTCAAGCCACATACCTATGTTAACTAAAAGGGATGTCCAAAACATCATCATCCAGCTTCGACGAACCCGTTTAGACAACCACAGTCCTACCGGTATCACATAACCAGCCAGCAAGAATGTCAGGAAAAGAGGCCACCAAGGCCAAGTAAATACTTGAAGCTCTCTTAGGGCGATTTCCTGAGATTCGCGACTAAATAACGCGAAGGAAAATTCAAGAAAGAAGAAGTAGAGCCAAGCAGTTGCTATTACTATTAATAGCCTGCCAAGTGCGTCAATATGTTCTTCACGAATATATGAATGCCAACCAAACAACCATCTCATTAATACCATCATGGTAACTACAGCGGAAACTCCGGAATGAACAGCACCTATTACAAAATATGGCGCAAATATAGTCACATGCCAAGCTTCTACAGATATAGCAACTGCGAAGTCCCACGAGACTATACTGTGTACAGACACGAAAACTGGTAGTAGCAGAGCAGAAAGCAAGAATCCGGCGACTATTTGTAATTTCCATTGTCGGGGAGTACCGCGCCATCCCATTGCCAATATGCTATATATTTGATGCCTTATTCCTGTGGTTCTATCCCTTAGAACCGCCAAGTCAGGTATCAAAGCGACTATTACAAATAGTGCGCTACCGGTGAGGTAAGTGAATATAGCACTGGGGTCCCATACCAGCGGGGATCGGATATTTATCCAAATACCACGTGAAAAATCATAAGGAAACGCCCAATACAGGATCCGCCAGAGGCGTCCAGCATGAATTACAGGGTGTAAGGCAGCCCACAGTAGTGAAAGAACAGTCAAAACTTCTGCTGCTCTAGTCGCAGGTCGACGCCACTCAGCTTTACTCAGCCTCAGAATAGCCGACAACATAACTCCAGCATGGCTGATTCCGATCCAAAATATGAAGTCCACTATGAATAATCCCCACATTACGGGGCGGTTTAAGCCAGTGACTCCGAGACCTTTATTAACTAGTACAGCGATAGATGCTAACGCGGCAAGAACAAACACTCCGAGTACGCCCACCGTTATCCACCACCAAAGAGGCGCCTTTAATGTAACGTTCAGCAGCTCCGCGTTTATTTGTTTATGAGGTAGTGCAACACGTTGTTGCATTTTGTCTTAACGCTCCTTATAACTATTCCGGTTTTCCTAATATTAGTAGCTTGGTCCTTAGATACGGCTTTACGGCCCTTATCTTAATGCCCTCAGATATCTCCCAAAGTGAAAATATCGGGAAAAGCTTTGCCGCTAAGGAAAGCATGAAAATTCCGCCTGATAAACCGCCGATCACAATTAATACATCAAAGACATCAGGGGATTGGAAGCCCGGCACTAAATGCAGGCTGTGATCAAATATACTTACAGGAGAGTTTATATAATCAACTGAGTATGAAGCTACATAGATGCGAATCTTGTCTATAAGAGTACCTACCAATATTAAAGACGCGGCAAGGGTTGGCCCCCACATGGTTTTACGAACTGAATTCCACAGAAGTATGATGAATGGTGCAAGAAAGTTCAGAATGAATGCAGAAAAGAATAGGACTTTGTACGGTCCGAACATTAACAGGTCAAGAACATTAACTTCGGCTGGCATTTTGCCATACCAGTAGATAATGAAACCAGACCACCAAAAATAGAAGAACATCAAGGAAAGGGCCAGCAATATCTTACTGGCTGCCCAGAAGTGCTCCATCTGGATGTATTCTTCGAATCCACAATATCTTCTTACAAGCCACAATGTTACTATCACAGCAGCTAGCCCAGCTTGGAGTCCGGTTACTGATTGAAATGCCGGGAAAATGGCATCTTTCCATCCTGGTACTAGAGCCATCCCGAAGTCTACGCTAAAAAATGACAAGGCTCCGACCAGTAAGAAGAAGTAGCAGGCGCCTAGAAAAGTCAGCCCTCCCTTCTTGATTGACCATTGTTTACTATTTCCAGCCCACCCCTTACTCAGCCACCCTCTAGGTTTACCCAGCTTGTCGTTTAGGTTAGCTTTATCTGATCGTACTGAAACCAAGAGTAGGGCTATGCCTGAGACAACTAGCATAGCGATGATTAGGGTTATCCAGAAATGGGGCGCCCATGGTATCCGTATGGATGAGCCTCCGTTGTCTGCTTGAAACCACAAAGTGAACCTGTTATTCGCGTTTGGAACAAGGAGTAATAGCGGAATGAACAATGCAAGTGTCAGGACTCCTACAGCAGCGTATAATTCAGAAATCCTCGCAAATGGTCTGCGCCAATGCGCCTGTGTGAGCCTTAGAGCCACAATCATGAGGGGTGCGCCTGCTCCGGCAGTCAATAGAAACGCTACGGTTGCTGCGTAATAACCCCAAGGAGCCCTGTACTCAAATCCGTCGGTAGTTGCCCTGATTACTATCGCAATAATACCTAATAGAAACAGGAGTCCACTTACCCCCATCAACTTTTTATGGCCTGCACTCATGGATGAGTGGCTAACAGCCATCTTATTATGGAATTCAGCAACAGTTATATCTGGGCCGAAATCTTTATGATCATGCATGGGAGTGGTCTTTTGCCTCCGCATCTACCTTTGCTAAATAAATTACGTTTGTCTCGGTGCCCAACTCTTCACGAAGGTGGAATTTACGCTTATTTTTTGCAAGCTCGGATACACGGCTATTTGAGTCGCTAATATCACCAAAAACCATTGCGTCTGTTGGACAAGCTTGGGCACACGCCGGTTGTATGTCGCCGTCCCTTAACTGACGCCCTTCTCTATCAGCATCCAACTCACCTCTACGGATTCTTTGAACACAGAAAGTACATTTTTCCATAACACCACGGCTCCTAACCGTGACATCTGGATTAAGTTGATTCCTAAGAGACTCTGGCCAAACAGGTTCCCAGAAGTTGAAGAATCTGACGTGGTACGGGCAGTTGTTTTGGCAGTAACGAGTTCCTACGCATCTGTTGTATACCTGAACGTTTAACCCTTCATTGTTGTGGTACGTTGCGAAGACAGGGCAAACGGGTTCACACGGGGCACTTCCACATTGTTGACATAGAACAGGTAAGAACCGAGCTTTTACATTGGGGAATTCGCCTTCCCAGTAACGTTCAATTCTAATCCATTCAGTTGCCCGACGTTGTCGGAATATTTCATCTGAGTTTAGTGCAACGTTGTTCTCAGCTTGACAGGCTATTACACAGGCCTGACAACCTGTACATTTGTCGACATCTACGACCATTTGCCATTTTCTAGTTTGCCGTTCTATCACCATTTAGAATTCCTTATTATGAAAACCTAATCAATGTTCAGGTTGTACTATTGGGAAAAGGCCCTCAGTAAACTGTGGAGGGACTACACCTTCAAATTTAGGTAGTCTTACCCATTCCCCTGTTTTTGTTATGTTTACTTTCGTGTCCGACCACGCCAAGGCACCGGTGTCTTTGTCTTGTAATGGATTTACTATTGCCATTATATTAAAACCCCTACCTTTTCCAACTGAGGATCTGAACATGTCCGGACCGATTTCAAAATTACCGTAATGTTTATGCCCCAGTCCTGTTGGAACAGACAGGACTTCCGGCGGAGTCGCAGGATTTGGATAGGCAAGCGCTTTTATACTTCCAGTACTCGATGTTATTTCAAGCTGGTCTCCCTCTTTAATACCTAGTTCTTCTGCTTTGGCGGAGTTGATTTCAACCCAGGTTTCCCAAGTTGCAGTAGTTAGCGGATCTGGTGCTCCCTGAAGCCATGGCTGGTTAGCCCCGCGTCCATCTGTAATTGAATTGGATTCAAAAGGTATGAGATGGAATGGATACTCAGCACTGGTGCTGGGCATATCGTATTCTGAGGTCATATCATCATTCGTGATTGGTCTTGTTCGACCCATGCTAGGTCCAGTAGACTTTTCATCCCACCATCCTCCCCTTTGGAGAACGGATATCCAGAAAGCCTCAAAATCACCCGATTGTATAGAACCGCGGTTTTGATCGTGTAATTGTAACGCTCTAGCCCGTACAGCTTCCTTCATATTTGAATAGGAAGGAGAATTGCCTAGCCTTGAATCCAAATCTAGTAGCACGTCACCAAAACTTCTAGTTCCTCTACCTGCATCTTGATTGAACGGGAAAACTACTGGCTGCTGGAAAGTGACTGTCTGGTAACCAGGGGCAGGGTCAGGATCGTGATCGCCCCATGATTCCAGGTACGTGTGATCTGGGAGTATAATGTCAGCTAGGGCACTACTCTCATCCATAAAGCTTGAGAAGCTTATGATTGTATTAGCTTTCATCGCTTCGCCGGAGAAGTTTATCGATTCAAGAGTATAGGCAGGATTAGCTCCGTGAATTAACAGAGTATCCGTATTTCCAGATGACAAATCACCTACTAACGCTTTCCAGTCTTGAAAAGTTCCAACCGCGGATCGTTTGTCTACTCCCAAATCTGCTGGTTTCGGATTGAATATTATTCCACCCTTCTTTCCAATGTTTCCTAGCAATAAATTCAGTGAGTAAATCGCCTTCATGTTGAAAAGGCCATTTATATGAGCGGCCGCGGTACCCCCACCAACGACTAATCCGTGTTCACTTTCAGCTAATCCATGGGCTATCTTTTTAATGACCTCAGGACTTAGTCCTGTGGCACCTGCGGTCGATTCCGGGTTGTATCTTGCGAACCCAGCGGCGCCAGTTATCTGTTCTAGGGTTGATGTGTCAACGCGATCTGAGAAGTCATTTGCTAGAACATGGGCTATGCTTAAAGCAGCCAAGCCTTCCGCGCCGGGTTTCACATAATGCCATTTGTCTGCGTTGGCAGCCGTCATTGACATTCTGGGTTCAATCTGTACAAGCGTACCCCTGTGGCCGTGTCCTTGCCTGAATTCTCCATAGGCCCGCCCGTATTGGACTGGGCTTAACCACGTCGAAAGGAAATCAGCACCGAAATTCAGGACATAATCAGAATTCGCTATATCAAATACGGGCAATACTTGTTGCCCAAATAAATCCCTCATGGTTTTTGTGAGGGCAGTTTGTTCCATCGACTCTAAAGCGATGTGATTAATGCTATTCCGGTTCGCAAACTCATTTATTACGCGGCCTAGGCTACCACTCACAGGGTCAGTCACCATAGTGATAGACCTTGCTCCCTTTAGTCTTTCCTGGACCTCGCTCAGTGCCTCGTCCCAGGTTATAGGTTCAAACTCACCCGAGTCCCGAGCGCCAGTTTTTTTCATAGGACCTGTCAATCTGTCTGGGTTGTAAAGGACTTGGAGACCAGCCTGCGATCTTACGGATGTTTTCCCCTTGCTTACCGGGTGATCTGGGTTGCCTTCAATCTTTATTGCACGGCCTTCGATGATTCGTACTATTATGCCTTCTGCATTGTTACATTGAGCACATGAGGTTGCGTACCAGGCTTCTAGTCCTGCTACTAGGTCTTCCGGCATTGTGGCAGGGCTTTGTACTAACAGTTCCTCTTCCGGAATTCCGCACCCCGCAAAAACTACGGTGCCCAGAGCACCTATCCCCGACCATTTTAAAAAGTTTCTTCTAGTTATAGTCATAATTAACTCGGCTTAACGATGGCATATAGTACAGTCAGTGGGAGCACTATATTCCCTATGACAATCTACGCAGTCCCCCATTTTCAGTGCTCTAACTTGTTTAACCTTAAGCATAGACGCCACATCGCCGTGACAAGTAGAACATACTTCTGAAGTGCTCACTCCATCCTTCTCAGAGAAATACCGAATGTGTGCGTCATGAACAAACTCTACGTGATCAGGTAGCCGGTGTACCCGTTTCCAGTTAATTGGCTGACCCGAATCACTTATGTCCCTCAGTTTTCCTATTTCAACTTTAGCTTTATCACTGGTTCCAGTAATCTGTTTATGACAGAACATACATTGCTGAACCGAAGGAACTGTAGCTGCTGCTCCATCTGCAACATTTCTGTGGCAGAACGTGCAATCTAACCCTAGGCCTCCATTTTCTATGGAGTCAGCGTGTATTGTATGTGGATAATCTATCGGTTGGTCAGGAGCTGAGGCACCAACCGGCAAACCAAACCATGCGTTGAAAAGGAAGAATACTGCTACTCCTGAAATTAATAGCCCACCGAATCCTACGACTGCTATAGCTATTAAGATTATGGGGTTATCTTTTAACATTGTTTAATTAGGACGTTTACTTTACTAAATTAACCATCGATCCCAAACATCACTAATCCACCCAGTGTTGATTAGCGTCATAGTCAGAAGCGCAAACGCTATTACGAGCGAACCAAACGCAGCTGCGTAGATCAGAGGTCTCATCTTGGATATCGAACTTGGTAATTGGCCAGTGTTGGCTAATGAAGGAATTATTGCGTGAGCGGTTAGAAATAAGCCGGCAAACCCTAGGGAGAAAAGCACGTAGCCCCAAAGGAACCTAAGCATCACAGAGATACTATGCCATATTTCGTTGTCTAGGTAGGCAGGATCCATCTGTTACTCTATAGAGGTGTTGTTGTATTGATCGCTGTACACATGAACCGCAGCCTACGGTTCACGATCACCGAAACTTTAACAGGTTATTGGCTAGGTGTGAAGAGGTTTGAGTTAAATTATTCACAAATTTCAGATAATTTCTTTGGAATGCACAGCTATATTTGTAATTACGCGCTATAACTATTGCGTTTTGTGGCACTGAAATGTAAAAATGTGATCCTGTTGAACTTATCTTCCGATTGGAGCTGATTATGCCCGAAGCAAAGACTGTTGAAGCCACCACGATCTCTAGGAGAGGTTTTCTTAAGCGAGCCTTCTTTGGCATGGCTGCACTGACTGTGGCTTCTATGGTCTCAAATGGCTCTTCATCAATTAATGGAAGCTCAGGTAAGCTTGGTGGGGATTCCTCAATATTTTCCCCAAGACGTCAGGATCTTATTCGATACTGGCGAAACAGGCTGAGCGGACTCAGACTAAAGTAAAGGTCCCGTAATATCGGAGCGTCTTTTATTGACGTCCTTGGTAGATTGATCAGTGTTCCGAAGTTCCGTTTGGGACTGTTACTAGGCTCCCCTCAATTGCGCATGTAAGCGGGTGCCCTGCGTCTATTCTTAGTGAAACAGCCTGACCTACGCTGTAGGTCCGGTAGTGTAGCTCAATACTGTGTACGACATTACCGGAAGGTAAAGCTATTTTGTAGAGGTTGTGTGCGCCTTGGAATACCCTTTCTAATATCCTGCATTTACCAGCTTGGTCATCGGAAATTGATACATCATCTGGTCGTAGCATCAACTCTATAGACTTCTTCCCTGTAACATTTTTAGGTTGCTTTATTACACCTATTTCTGTAACTAATTTGTTTCCTTCAATCCGTGCCGGTATGAAGTCGGCTATTCCCATAAACTTTGCAACAAAAGTTGAAGTAGGGTTATGGAATATAACTTCTGGGGTGTCTACCTGTTCAATCTTTCCCTCGTTCATCACTGCAATTCTGTCGCCAAACAGCATTGCCTCTTCTTGATCATGGGTTACAAATATAGCCGAAGTTTCAGCCTCGTTTAGTATGTCTAATACATCTCTCCTAACCCTACCCCTTAATCCTGCATCTAGGTTAGAAAATGGTTCGTCAAGTAATACTATGGCTGGTCGTGGTGCTAATGCTCTGGCTAAAGCAACTCGTTGTTGTTCCCCTCCTGATAAAGCGTGTGGATAACGCTTTTCCATTCCTGTTAGGCCGACCATTGATAGAACCTCGCTTACCCGCTTGGGGCGTTCTGATTTGTTACGTATGCCGAATGCAACGTTATGTTCAACGTCCATGTGAGGGAACAAAGCGTAGTCTTGGAATACCATACCAACCCGTCTTTTTTCCGGCGGCAAACTTTCCTCAGGGCCTGTAACAAGTTCGCCTCCTACTGCAAGTGTGCCCGAAGTTGGTGACTCGAAACCTGCGATGAGCCTCAATAATGTGGTTTTGCCACAACCGCTTGGGCCAATTAAAACCATTTTTTCTCCGTGGTCTATTGCTAGCTCCACGTTTTGGACTGAGAAATACTCAGTGAACTTTTTTGAAAGCCCAAAACATCTTATTGCGGGAGGCCTCATCTTGATGTATCTCCTTCGCGGCGCATTAACACTAACATACTAGCTGATGCCAAAAACACCAAAAGTAGTGACGGAGCTGCTGCCCTAGCATAGAAGGCTTCGCTACTTGCACTCCATATTTTTGTAGCAAGTGTATCAAATCCTATTGGACTAAGAAGCAGAGTAGCGGGAAGTTCTTTCATAACGGTAAGGAACACCAATGCTAATCCCGCTATTAGTCCTGGCCGTAGTATAGGCATAGTAATTTTTAGCCAAACTCGTATCGGTCTATGCCCTAAATTACGACCCATTTCTTCCAGCCTAGGATTTACCTGTAGAAGCGAAGTGCGCAAAGCACCTATGGCTTGAGGTAGGAATAGTATTACGTAAGCTAATATAAGCATGGGGAGAGATTGATATAGGAATCCGCCATAATTAGCCCCGAAGAATACCAAGGCTAACGCTACGACTATTCCTGGTAGCGCAAATCCCGTATAGCAAGATCTTTCGATTATCGTAGTTAGCGTGCTCTTGTATCTGACTGCTAGTATAGCTATTGGGATTGCTGCAACCATAGATGTTATAGCAGCAAGTGCTGAAACTATACCTGAGTTGATAGCTGCACTCCATACTAGTCTAAGTGGTTCACCTGCTGCTATTCCTCTTACTAGCCAGAATGTTAAAACTGTGACTGGTAACAAAAGGCCAAGTGATATAACTATGCTCATGAAAATAAAACCAAGCCACTTCCAATTATTAAGCTTAATTATGAAAGGAGGTTTCTTAGTTTTACTATCGGCACTGAAATATTCAGCTTTACTTTGTGATCTTGATTCTATTAACAATAGACTTGCGCTAACTAGTCCTAGCAATAGCGAAAAAACGGCTGCTGAATGTCTAGAGAATGAGGCTTGATAGTGGACATATATTTGTTGTGTCAATGACTCAAACCTCAACAATGAAACTCCACCGAAATCGCTCAAAGTATATAGAGCAATGAGCAAAGCTCCTGCTCCGATAGCTGGTCTTAATTGAGGTAGAGTAACTTGCCAAAATGTGATCCATTGGTTTTTGCCTAGACTTCTTGATGCCTCTTCTAATTCTGGATCCATTCTCCAAAGTGCGGTTCTAAGAATTAATAGCATGTACGGATAAGTGAACAGCGTAAGTGTTAAAGTCGCACCTGTGAATCCGTATATGCTGGGCATTTTGAAAACCCAAAAAATACTTACTACCTGTTGTATTAGACCTTCTCGCGCGAACGCTGAGATTATAGTCAGTGCACCCACATAGCTTGGAATTACAAGGGGTAGCACCGCCAATACTGACCAGATTTTGCGGTAAGGCAAATCTGTTCTTACTGTTAGCCAAGCCAGTGGTAGAGCGATCAAAAGTGCTAGAAAGGACACCGTAAAAACCAAGGCTACCGTTCTAACGGTAACCCACAATGTTACAGACCTAAATAGTGCCTCGTAAGCCTCGTCGCCAGCGCCAAATGTTCTGATTATCAAATAGACCAATGGCAGCAACATAAATGACGCTACGATCAAACCTAGGCCCATGATTGAAAAAGGGGGTGCTTTGCGCGATTTCATAATCATGGGCCCAGGTTATATATTGATTGATTCGGGTTTAATCAATCGGTGCTAAAGGACCCCTGCCTCTTGGATCAATTTCAGAGTTCCCTCGAGGTCAGAAAGGTCCGACATGTCTATGTTGGGCTGCTCAAACTTAGTTAAAGGTACGAGAGCCGTTGAGGTCTTAATATTTTCGGCAACTGGGTACTCAAAGGTCTTGGAAGTAAAGTACTGTTGTCCGACGCTTGAAAGAAGGAAGTCCACAAATCTTGTTGCAGCTTCGGTTTGTTTAGAAGTTTTCAATATTCCTATACCTGAAACCATTATGAGAGAGCCCGGATCTCCTGCGGCTGGATGGTAGTTCCTTACCGGATATCCGTCTACGCTTTCATCTA
This sequence comes from uncultured Dehalococcoidia bacterium, assembly GCA_964493125.1. GTDB lineage: Bacteria > Chloroflexota > Dehalococcoidia > Lucifugimonadales > QGNO01 > QGNO01. Next base: position 52,500 of record CAZBMS010000005.1, read on the forward strand.
GGAATCTAAACAGGTAGTAGTGATTTACTAATCCTATGTCTACTTCACCTTCACCGATAGCTTTAATTTGTGTGGAATTCTTTTTGTGTACGTCTGGTTTGTTCGCATGAACTCCCTTTAGCCAGTCCTTAGTTTTTTCTTCACCCCAGAGCTTGCGCATACCAGTGACCATTGTTTGGAAAGAACCATTTGTGGGTGCCCAGGCTAGCCTGCCTTTCCATTTTGGATCTGTGAATCCCCAAATGCTGTCTGGTAGTTCGGATTCCATCACTCGCTTAGTACTAAAAGCCACTGCTCTGGCTCTACCGGATATACCCACCCAAGAGCCATTTGCCGATCTAAACTCTGGCTTAGCTTTATTAAGAGTTGCGTCAGATAGGGTGCTCAATTTGCCTGACACGGAACCCAATGCTCCAGGGTCTTTAGTATAAAAAATATCCGCTGGTGAGTTGTCACCTTCTTCCATAATGGTTGCGGCTAGTTCTGACGAACCTCCCCATCTTACATCTACTTTGATGCCAGTTAGCTTCGAGAACTCGTCTATTATTGGCGCAACCAGGTCTTCACTCCGACCCGAGTAGATAGTTAGTGATGGAGTAGGTGTAGCCGTAGGTGTAGCCGTAGGTACAGGCGCTGGGGTTGGTTCTGCACTTTCGCTTGAAC
>CAZBMS010000006.1:0-44842 GCA_964493125.1 uncultured Dehalococcoidia bacterium
ATTGCGGAAGGGGAGTTATACAAAGTCACATTAGGTGTTTGCCTGGGCAAGGGCAGGGGATAAGTAAACTTCTGCAGTATCAGGAACGAATTAGCAAGGGTTGGATAAAATTGGGAGCTCCGGTCTCTATTGTAAAGGAATCTCCGTCTTTGGCCCTTATTGACGGGGGGAATGGTTTGGGATCAATGATAGGGCAGAAAGCTATGAAAATAGCTGTAGATAAGGCTAAAGTTAATGGTGTTGGTACGGCTATAGTAAGAAACAGCTCTCATTTTGGTTCATCTGCTGTCCATGCCCGCGTTGCACTAGAGTATGATTGCATTGGTATAGCCATGACTAATGCTGGACCTGAGATGGCTCCTTGGGGTGGTACTACCTCAGTAGTTGGCACAAACCCGTGGAGCATTGCAGCACCTACCGGAAAGGGCTTCCCAGTAGTTTTGGATATTGCTTTGACAACAGCGGGCAAGGGTATGATGCGTTGGTTTGTACGTGAAGGCAAGAAAATGCCAACAGATTGGGCATTAACACCTGATGGCTATGAAACCGATGATCCAGCAAAGGCAATGCAGGGTCCGTTATTGGGTATAGGAGGGCATAAGGGTTACGGTTTAGCAATGATGACTGACGTATTGACTGGGGTCATTGCTGGAGGTGCGTTTGGATTGTCACCATATTCTGATCCTACAAATCAGGACGTCGCTCACACTTTTATAGCATTAGACATCGGTTGGTTTATGACAGTTGAAGCATTCAAGGCTAGAATGGACCAATTTGTAGATGAGTCTAAAGCCAGCGAATTGAGACCTGGCTTTGAAAAGATATATGTTCCTGGTGAAATAGAACATAACAGGGAACAAGATTCTCGGATTAATGGTGTGGAGGTAGATGATCAACTTGCTGATCAACTTCGGGGTTTAGCTTCTGATTTGGGTCTAGTGTTCCCAGCTTGACGTGATCTAGTTTGACACATTGAATCACTGGATATACAGTTTCTGTAATCCTAAATGTGTGAGGCTTTTATGACAACGTACACGTGTTCCAACTGTTCTATGGAAGTGAATGGCGTTACTTGCGCGAAGTGTGATTCTGAGCTGGAGTTCAAGTCAATCTCCAAAGATGACGGAAGCACTGTCGGTGTTTCAGAATGTACAAATGGGCATGGCAGGATTAAATCCCCCATGTGTTGTGGTCATGACATGGTAGCTGCCTAAAAGCATTTGCCATAACCGGTATGAATAAGAGGTGACTGTCTTTTGGGGGGTCGCCTCTTATTTGTTAATTTAGCTCTTATTCTTGAATAATTACTATCGGATATTCTCAATATATCCCCATTATGATTTATTTCGAAATTGTAATGTTGCGTTCCAGATAAGTCTGGGTATACTCCAAACTAGGCCACCGGCAACGCCAAGAAAACCGAAACCCCATAACGGTTCGGATCCTGTGCCACCAAAAGCGGGTCCTAACAGCGGGATTATGAAAGTAAGATACGCAATAATCACTAAGGGCCATACGCGCGACTTTGTGAAAGTACTGACTAATTTTCCAGCCGCCGCTGGAGTTATCAATGCAACTGATAAATCAAGCAAACTGAAGACGTTATCAATAGAAAGGAGGCTTGTGGTGAATATGAATAAGACTCCTGTGCAACCTCCTGTAATGGAACCAACAATCGCAATTTTGATTAGGGGCTTGAAATCTACTATTCGCATAACGGATCAATTAGCTCTATCTTGTTTGAGAAATTGCCTAAATTAGACTGGTATTTATACACTAGTGAAAGGCTACTCTTCAGTGATCTGTAGTTTCACTTTACCAATATTCCCAAAATCAGCAATAAGTTCGTCGCCACTGTTTACAGGGGTAATACCGGTGCAAGTACCCGTTGATATAATCTCTCCTGCAACGATCGATTCTCCTCTTGCAGATAAATGATTAGCGGTCCATTCTAGGACTAATAGTGGAGACCCCATTGTGTTTGCTCCCTTGCCCTCTACTATTTCCTCTCCATTCTGGTAAAGAGTAACGATATGCCCAGGAAGGTCTATTTCACGCCAATTGGTTACGTCAGGACCTGTTATCAAACCTATGTGCGACACCATGTCCGCAACTAGTCTTACGGGTCCTAAATTTCCAAGACCACCCTCCCACCGACTTCCTACGACTTCAATTACTGGGAACATAATGTCTACTGCATCGAGTACTTCATCCAGTTCGTATAAATTGTCTCTAGGTGGGAGATCACTTTTGAAGCGGAATCCAAACTCACTTTCTACGCTGACACCTTGCCCTTTGTGAATCGTTAAATGATATGGACTTGTATAACAAGTAGGCACGAACATAGGTGCCGACACTGGCTCCTTAGTATTTAGCGCTTCCTGGGCGATCTCGCTAGTAGCACCGATTTTCCATCCTGCTCTGGGCATTCCGTGAATGCCTTCAACTGCACGTTGTACCTTGTAGGCTGTTTCAATTGTATCAATCCCTTCCAAGGCATTTTGCGGGACTGTACCGCCTGATAGCCGTGCCTGCGCTAGTTTGTTAGCGAGTGTTTCTATTGTACCCATGTCATTGACCGTCCTGTGAAATATTCAACTATTTTGACCACAACATTGGTGGATGTTGCTGATGATGAGTAGTGACTTGTTGGAATGCGTGGCAAATTCGAAATAGAGTTGCCTCATCCATTGGCCGTGCACCCAAATGCCATCCTACTGGAAGGCCTTCTTTTGTAAACCCTGCTGGTATGGATATTGCTGCGGCACCGGCCATGCTGAAGGATCCGGTTCCACCTACTCTGTCCATTACAAAAGCCCTCGCTTCCTCCGGACCTTTGAAGGGAGATTCAGTCACTATAGGACCTGCAGGACCTTGGCCAGTAGATCCAACGAGAATGTCGTATTTGTCGAATACATCAAGCATAGTTTGACCCATTAATGCACGAGCTCTTGGTGCCAATGTCTGGAGTCCGGCTGGTATTAGACAACCAACCAATAGTCTGACACGAGTATTATAATCATAGTCGAAATATCGATTGCGTAGATGGCCTCTATGATAGCTTGCTGCTTGCCCATCACATATTGCCGTATGGACTCCGGGCATTTTGTTGATAAGAGGTATACTTACTGACTCCACTTTTGCCCCTAGGTCTCGTAATACGTCAATTGCCTTAGCGACTATCGCTTTTGTTTCGGTTTCAACGTCGTCACTCATCATTTCTTCGACGATTCCCACGGTTAAGTCCGATATGTCGCCAGTAAGCGAATCTGAATAATTGGGGACGCTCTCTCGGCTAGTGGTTGGATCTTTAGGATCATATCCTGCAATTGCTTGCAGCATTATGGCAGTATCTTCTGCACTTCTTGCTAATGGGCCAGCTGTATCCAGTTCCCATGAAAGGGTAAATATCCCTTGCCTGCTCAAGCGACTCCAGCTGGGTCTTAGACCAGCTATGCCGTTTACTGATCCCGGTCCTCTTATTGAGCCACCCGTATCTCCACCCATCGAACCACTTAACAGTCCTGCTGCTACGGAAGATCCTGATCCGGACGAAGAACCGGCTGGATGTCGAGTGAGATCCCAGGGATTCCTTGGTGATTCTTTTGATAGGAACTCGAGGGTGCCTCCCATGTGAAACTCGTGAGTTGCTAGAGTTCCCATGATAACGGCGCCAGCTTGTCTGAATCTGGATATTATTGTGCAATCTTCATCTGGGACGTTGTCATGGTATGCATCACAGCCGCCGGTATTTGGGTGACCCTTAATGTCCATTTGGTCTTTTACCCCTATGGGTATGCCATGCATTGGCCCACGGTAATTCCCTTCAGCAATCTCTTTTTCAGCTGTTTCAGCTTCTTTGATGGACTCTTCTGAAATTAAGTGATTAAACGCATGGAGTTGTGGGTCGTATTTACCTATCCTACCCAGATACTCTTTTGTCAATTCGACTGGAGAAAGTTTTTTCGCTTTAATAAGTCTCGCTTGTTCTCGGATGGTCATGAAAGCTATGTCGTTAATATGGGGTGGGGTGTCCGAGTCCTCGTCTGGGACAGCATTTGCGTTAGGTCGGGTAGGTAGCCCTCGGAATGGAAGTATTGGCCAAGGTTCTGTGTGGTAAACGTCTAGATTGTCTAAATGTTTCAATCCGTCCAGAAGGGCATTGATTCTATAATAAACTTCTGTAAATTCTGGCTCTGGCGGGTTAAACCCTTGAATTTCGAGTAGTGTCCTAACTATTTCCCTGCTAAGATTTTCCATGAGGATCTCCTATGATTCGGCTACTGTTTTTTCCAATAATTAGGTTCCCGCAGAAGATTCATTAGACTTCGTTAGGATTAATGCCCATTTCGTTTACATTCTCCGCTTAACGTCGATGTCCCGTTGATCTTTTAGGACAGCGTTGGTTACAGCTAGAATAGCAGGGAGGAAATCGGGTAACAACTCCACGCTTTGTTCAATTATTGCAGAATTCATTCCCTCAACAGCTTTAAGGGGAGGCCTGGGTCTCTTATTTAGAAGGATCCTTAACTTTTCTAAGATATGGCTTAACCGTTTCCCATCCATCAGGGAAGAGATCCTTAGCGGCTTCATTGTCCACCGCAGGCACAATTATTACGTCATCACCTTGATTCCAGTTCGCAGGAGTAGCCACTTTGTGTTTTGCTGTTAGTTGGCATGAGTCGATAACCCGTAACAACTCAGAGAAGTTCCTGCCTGTGCTCATTGGGTAGGCTAAGTTCATCTTGATTTTTTTATCTGGGCCTACTAGGAATACGACCCTAACGGTTGCGTTGTCTGCTGCTGTTCGACCTTCCGAGGTGTATCCAGATTCAGCTGGAAGCATATCGTAAAGTTGTGAGATCTTAAGTTCTCGATCTGCAATTATCGGGAATTCAAGTGTCGCACCAGATATGTCTTCGATATCCTTAGCCCATTTCAAATGATCTTCTACTGGGTCGACGCTTAATCCTATAACTTTGCAACCTCTTTTTGAGAACTCGTCGGTTAGTTGTGCTACTGAACCTAACTCCGTTGCGCAGACGGGAGTGAAATCTTTTGGATGTGAGAACAACATAGCCCATCCATCCCCAATCCAGTCATGGAAACTTATCGTTCCCTCGCTACTTTCCGCAGTGAAATCCGGGGCAGTATCGTTAATTCTTAATGACATTTTTCCTCCATATTGTTTGTCAAAAAAATCGCCCCTGGCATTGCCAGGGGCGATTTGGTGCAAACTAAATTGTGTTAAATGATCAGATGTTCTCTGAGCAAGCACCGTTATCACCCCGTCTCGCGGGGATCCTACACGTGCAGTCCATTTGCTCTTTTCTTGTCATAATCCTTCTATTGAGAAACTGAAAGCCATCTCAGTTTTGATCTGATCCAACGGCGGCTAATAGTATTATATGGTGAGGCTGAAGTCAAATGATTTAGCCTTGAACGATTTAGTGAGCATGCCTTAAACAGATTGATTCTACTTGATAGGATTTGGATATCTTTCGTTAGTCGGATGTATACTAAGGATTATCGAAAGAAAGAATTGGTATAACACGCGCCCGTAGCTCAGCGGAACAGAGCACCGGTCTTCGGAACCGGGGGTCGTGGGTTCGAATCCCTCCGGGCGTGCCACTTTTTTGGGAATGATTAACTGGCTTTGTTGAATTGATTTATCCTTGCTCGTTTATTACAGGTCTGGTGGAGTTATTCGCACTTCAACTCACTGAAACCACGTCTTAGTAGGCCTTTTCCTGAATAATTTTTACTAATCTTTGAAGTAGGCTAACTATTTATGTTTCGATAGGAAGGTGAATCACGGCAGAGAATTCTGGTTGGGCAACAACGCGATTGACTTTAAATGAAAGGATATACGAAGTCGTCAGGCAAATTCCTTTCGCTTCAGTTGCGTCCTATGCTCAGGTATCTGCACTAGTGATTGGGAGCACGCCACGACTTGTCGGGTATGCCATGGCCTTATCTACCCCGGAACGTGATCTACCCTGGCATAGGGTAATCAACTCAAAAGGCAAGATAAGCATTCGCAGTTCTGGCGCTGGCGCGGAAATTCAACGTAGAATGCTTGAAGAAGAAGGGATTAGGTTCAATAGGAAAGGTGCAGTAGATTTTGCATGTTATGGATGGCTTTAGAGGAATTGTAATAGGCCCATTCCAATAGGATAAACCTATCGAAGGAAAGTTATTTATGAGAGTCGTGTCAGCAATAGTAGGGGTTTTACTAGGCTTTTTGGTTGGCTCTGCTTTTCTTGGTTTAATTTGTGACACGGCTGGTTGCGAAGACTCACTTGATGTTTGGTTAGGATTCTTAACCCTTGGCCTTGCGATTGCAGGGGGAGTAATTGGTTATAGATTACCGTCTAAAATCACAAAGAATGCTAATTCCGGGGAGTCCAGTAAATATCAAGCATCATTTAAGTGTTCACAATGTGGTTCAGAGCTAAGACAAGAGGGTTTATTTTGCGGGTCTTGTGGGGCGCGAAAGAGGCCGATCTCATCTCCAGCAACTACTAACAAGAGGCGATTTCCACTCCTTATTGTGATTGTGGTCATTGGTGTGATTATTTTGATTTCAGTAATGTCTTCTGTTTTGACCAGCAATTCAGAAAGAAATGTGGTCAATCCTGAGGTGCCCTCTGATGTTCTACCAGTTCCTACTGCAGCTCCGGCTGCAGCTCCGACTGCAGTTCTGGCTCTGGACCCTCCTACAGCTACTCCCGTACCTACTGCAACTACAGTACCTCCTACAGCTACTCCTGTCCCATTCAATAGATATAGGAGTAAGAAATTTGGGTTTTCTTTATCATATACGAGTGCTTGGACCGTTGATGAACGGGTGCAAGCTAATGCCCCCCCTGAAGTAATGCCAGACATAGTATTTTCAGATTCGAAAACTGGTTTTACACATGTGATTGTGGAGATTGAGAGGCTGTCATTAAGTCAAGGTTCGATTAACGAGTTTGTGAATAGAAGGATACACCGGAACCGAGGTATCGTTGCTGATCCAGCCGGAGTGCCTATAGATCGTATCAATGGGCTTTTGTTCCACGGGTTGCTAAAGAAAGGAGAACCGGCTACGAGGATTATACTTGTTGTAGCGAATGGTCCGTGGGCTATAGCGGTGGAGTTTATTCCTCATCCGGATGAAGAGCATGTTGGCCAAGCACCTTTCCCAGCATTCGAATGGCCTAGGATTAATGATATGGTCGAGTCCTTCGAATTATTCCCCACTGGCGTTTAATGAAGGCGACTTAGGAGGCGTACTTGGCGACCCATAGTTTGACTCCCGATAAGGTAATACTTAATTCGAACATAATTACTATGGATCCTAACAAACCATTGGCACAGGCGGTCGCGGTAAATGATGGTAAGTTTGTGGCTGTAGGCAGTAACGAAGATATTAAGAGTCTGGTAGGGCCTAAAACGCTAGTCACTGATTTGATGGGGAAGACGACTCTGCCTGGCTTTATTGATTCGCATACCCACGTCCTAAGTAGTGGGACACGTCATGTTACGGAAGTTGACTGTGATTTAAGGTCTCTGTCCTATATAAAGGAAGCTTTAAGCAGTAAAGCCAGTAAGACTCCGGAAGGCGAGTGGGTGGTAGGATTCAAGTTTGATGACACTAAGACTTCAGAGGCTAGATTTCTCAATCGGCAAGATTTGGACCAAGTGAGTCAGTCTCACCCTATTATGGTCGCCCATCAGGCGGGTCACGTCTATTTCTTTAATTCGAAAGGGCTTGAAAGGGCAATGTTTTTTGATGACAGTCCTAATGAGCAGGGAGGATTTTTAGGGAGAGATAAACTTACAGGGGACCTTAATGGGATGGTTTATGGAAGGGCAATTGACCGTGTTTTAAGGGAAGTATTACCTAAACCTAGTACTGAAGATCGTAGAGCTGGGTTAGAACTCATTTGCAAGATGTTTGCTAGTACAGGGATTACCAGTGTCCATGATGCTATGGTTTCGAGTGAAGACTTGGGGATATACCAAGAGTTCCTTGAGAAAGGGGACTTGCCTATACGTGCTTATCTCTTGATGCACAGGGATCATTTTAACTCCTTGAGGGATGGAGGAGTGCGGACTGGCTTTGGCGGAGACCGATTACGCATTGGAGGGATAAAAATGGTTGCAGACGGAGCCATTTCTACACGCACTGCTTATCTTTCTGAGCCCTATGTCGGGAGCGAAGGAGAGCGTGGATTACTGATAATGGATCCCGAAGAAACTGATGAAAGAGTACTTGAGATGCACAAATCAGGATTTCAGGTTTGCATTCACGCAAATGGGGATTCCGCTATAGATATGGTGCTTTCTGCTTATGAGAAAGCACAAAAGGCTTTTCCGAGGATTGATCCTAGGCACAGGATAGAGCACTGTAGTTTGGTAACTGAGGAAATCCTTCAAAGGATGAAGAAGATCGGGTGCTTGGCAGTGCCGTTTGGATCATATGTCTACTATCACGGTGAGAAAATGGGATTTTATGGAGAGCAGAGGCTTGAGCGGATGTTTGCCCACAGATCGTTCATAGACGCGGGTATAAATGCCTCCGGTGCTGCCGATTATCCTTGTAGCCCTCTAGCTCCACTGGTTGGGATACAGAGTTGTGTTACAAGAGAGGACATTTCAAGGACAAAATGGGGTCCTTCACAAGTGATATCAGTAATGGAAGCTCTGAAAGTTTATACACTTAACGGTGCGTACGCATCTTTCGAGGAAAATATAAAAGGCTCGATAGAAGTAGGCAAATTAGCAGACATGGTTATCTTGAGTGCTGATCCTAATAATGTGGATCCTCATGAAATAAAGGACATACCTGTTGAAATGACTATAGTCGGTGGCGAAACAATTCATGAGGTGTAGAGATCATATACTCGTCGAACATTGTCTGCGATTTGTAGATCTAACCGTTCAAGGCTAGACGCCGTGACATTTCTTGTATTTCAGTTTACTTCCACAGGGGCAACTTTCATTTCGGCCTACTTTACGCCCCTGAGTGATAGAGTTAAATCGATTTTGGGCAGATCTGCGTTCCCCACATTCAGCACATGTGCAGGCTGAACTGTGGTCATCGTACCAATTGGTTCTTTCTCTACCTATAGCCAAGTTTCCTTGCTCCCGCTTATTGCGAATTGTTTAGTTTAGCATTCTACAATTGTTGACATCATGCGGTATAGAAGTACAATTCAACTAGGCCCAAATGACGTGGTGTTTGATGCGCAAGGCTTTTTATGACTAGTCGTTACTTGTTTCGAACCTTTCCAATAGTAACTTATTTCCTGTTAGCGATTCTTGTTTGTTTGCTTTTTCCCCTGATTCCCAATGGTCAACGCGTTTTTGCCGCGTTTGGTGATTTCGTTGAGGTACATAAGGATGGACTTTCTGGGATAGACGGATTGGGAGGTGCAATAGATATTGCTATTAGCCCTGATGGGAAGTATCTATATTTGGTTGGAGATACTGACAATGCCCTGACGATATTTAGTCGTAATCCAGACACTGGACAATTGACGCATCTTGAAACTTTGAGGGATGGTATGGGCCTCATCGATGGGCTGCGTGGGGCTCATGGTTTGGCCATAAGCCCTGATGGGGAAAATGTTTATGCAGTTGGCCTACATGATGACGGGATAGCAGTTTTCAATCGCGACGTCTCTACGGGATTGCTCACATATATGGAGATTCATAAAGAGGATGGATTAGATGGATCAGTAAATGTGATTGTAAGCCCAGATGGGAATAATGTGTATGCGACTGGTCTCTATGATGATGCGGTTGCTGTTTTTACTAGGAACGTGACAACTGGAGCTCTTACGTATGTTTCTATGCATAAGGATGGTGTAAGTGGGGTGGACGGACTTGATGGGGCGAGAGATATTGATATTACTCCAGATGGAAAACATGTCTATATAGGAAGTCAGGTTGAGGACGGGTTAGCAGTTTTTAGTCGAGATTTATCCACAGGAGCTCTGACATTTCTTGAAGCTTTGAAAACCGGAAATGGTGTCTTTGGGGTTAAGGGAATTATAGGAATAGATTCCAGTCCTGATGGAAAGCATGTTTATGTTACAAGTTTCACGGAATCTTCCTTAGCTATTTTCTCTCGCGATCTAAGTACTGGACTACTTACATATGTAGATGTGTATGAAGATGGAGAGGGTGATATAGATGGACTTTCTGGAGCTTGGGACGTTGCGATAAGCCCTGACGGCTTTTATGCGTTTGCCACCGGCCGTGCTGAGAATGCACTTTCGGTATTTAGCAGAGATCCAATAACCGGCGCCCTGACATACCTTGTTCATCACTTAGACGACCAAAGCGGAGTTGATGGTTTAAACGGAGCTATGGCTATTGCTGCTACCGCAGATTCAAAGCACATCTACGCGACGGGTTACAATGAAGGCGGCTTAGCCGTGTTCATTGCATATGGTGCTTCAGACTTGAGTTGGAATTGGACTTGGGTAGAAGAGACAAAAACTCTGGATGCTGTTATGGTCCTTGGAAGTACTTGGACTTCTAGTGCTGATAAGGTCCAATTTTTTGTGGATGGCGTAGTATCGGAGACCTTCTCTGCTCCTACTGCCGGATTTATACAGAAATTCAACTTGGGAATTGTCGGGAATGAACAGATTACCTCGGCCCCTACTGATGTTTCTTTCAGGATATTGGACAGTTCTTTGGCGGCTCTAGGTGCAACTGGATCTCCCCAAAATGTGGATGACATTGTTCCTGGTGATCTTGGACTAAAGATTCAAACGCAGGGCAACAGTGCTTTGATACAGGTTAAATTACCTTTGAGTGGCCTATCCTCTGAAATCGCATGGATGGATATTTACCCGAATTACGTATCAGGGGACAGGCCTAAAGTTACCGCTAAACTGCCTTCAATAGGCGCATTGCCCACGGATTCGGTTATTGACATGTGGGTGACAGGATTGACGGAACCTGCAAATACCTTCAGAGTGCATTTTTATGATGCTAGCGATGATTTGATTACTTTTGCCGAGGGGCTTAATGTAAATGCTAATGTGATCGAATCAAGCAGCAGTAGAATGTCTTTTCCTGGCCTCACACCAGAAAGGAAGATTATTCTGCTTCCTACTCCAACTCTTGTTGTGCCGACACCTACTCCGGTTTTGCCCGGGACTGGCGACGTCGCTCCCAGCCAAGGTTTCGTAACAGGGCTTATCTTACTGGGCAGTTTTTTGCTGGTACTGGGTGGTTTAGGTATTTATCTGAACAGGCGTTCCTAAAATTGTAGGCCTCTTTACTAAACACAGCGCCTTTTATTGACCTCAGCGTTAGCACAGGATATAACAGCATTATCTTTGATGAGTTAACTGGGAGTGTAAATGATGGAAGCATTCGCTATAGGTATTGGAGATGATTATCCAAAAGGACTTAAGAGGATTCGGCTTCTTGAGAACACTGACAAGCTCATTATCGAGGGCGTTCGGCTTATTGATGGTACCGGAGCCCAACCCAAGGAAAAGATTTCTGTTGTAATAGAGAAAGGAAAGGTTCAGTCTGTTCAACAAGCTGAGCTCACTTCAGATCAAAGACTGGGTGCTGAGATAATTTCGGGTATAGATAAAACTGTCATCCCTGGACTAATGGATTGCCACGTGCACCTTTCTGGGCAAGCAACTGCTAGTGCCTATGAAAGGTATCTTGATCCCCCTCCACAGGTCCAATTGTTGAGAGCGGCAAATGATGCATATGATGCACTTGCATCGGGATTCACAACTGTTCGAGATGCGGGAACTTTCGGTGGCGTACCGATTGCCTTGAGAATGGCCATATCTGATAAAGTTATTATGGGGCCACGAATATATGCCGCAGGGGATGCTCTCTCCCAGTCGAACGGACATGGAGACTGGCACGTTTTCCCTTATAGTTGGGTGAAAGATATGCAGCCTAGAGCTTGGTTGGTGGATGGGGTAGACGAATGCAGAAAGGCTGTCAGATTAAATTTCAGGCAAGGAGCCGATCTAATTAAGGTGTTTCTTGCAGCTGGTGGTGTTACCAATACTCCTGAGGACCTTGAGGCACACCCAGAATTTTCACTAGACGAGCTAAGGGCAATCGTTGATGAGGCTCATAGACGCGAGAAACGGGTGGCTGCTCATGTTACAGGGGCCCCGTCAGTCCTGCACGGTCTCGAGGCTGGTGTAGACACGATGGAACATGGCAGGATTGGACCAGATGAAGAGCTATTGGAAAAGATGTCGAAGGCAGGAGTTTTTCTTTGTCCAACCTTAAGCATATTTTACTGGATTTCTACCGAGGGTGAAAAATGGGGTGTCTTTCCTGGCGGAATAGAAGCAGCCAAACACGCGGTTGAGGACCAATTCAAAATGGTAGAGAAGGCTAAGGAGTTGGGAGTTAAGTTGGCTAGCAGCAGTGACTCAGGAAGCAAGTTTGGCAGAGGTAATCTAGCTAAAGAGTTGGAGCTAATGGTTGAAGGCGGATTAACCCCTGTGGAAGCCATTGTTGCGGCTACAAGGACTGCCGCGGAATGTATTGGGATCGAAAAAACCGTTGGTACGATTGAAGAAGGTAAGAAAGCAGACTTCTTACTTGTGGAAGGAGATCCGTCGAAAGATATACGGATATTACAGAACAGGGAAGCCTTATTAATGGTAGTTAAGGCTCCTGATTAGAGTAAATACAAAGGAGAGGTCAATGGTACCTAAGAATAAAACTAAGGCGAAGCTTGATGCAGGTGGTGTTGCGTTTGGGGTAACAGTTGGAGTTGATGAAATAGCTAATATTGAGTTGGCGGGGCTTCTCGGGTTTGATTACGCGATTATTGATTGTGAGCACGACCTATTTAATGAGAGAGAACTGGAGAACTCGATTCGTGCGGCTGAGATTAACGATTTGACCCCTATTGCCAGGATGCAAAACAATTCTGAATTGATTTTGCATGCTTTGGATGGAGGTGCCCAAGGAGTTTTGATAGCGCGGGTGAATACAAAGGAAGATGCGACGGCAGTCGTTGATGCTGCGAAATTTCGACCGGAAGGAGCGCGCACAATTTTCTTTAGAAGTAGAGGAGGAGGGTTTGGTTTGAACTTAGGTTCTCCAAAACAATGGACTCTTGATATTAACAGGGAGACTATGATTGGGTTCATAATTGAGGAGATTACCGCGGTAAATAACCTAGATGAAATATTGGCTACAAAGTCCCTCGATTTCATTGACCTAGGACCTTTAGACCTTGCTCATTCAATGGACTGGCCACCACAAGAAGAGGTTGACGGTTTTGTTAATAAAATAGTGGATGGTTCAATAAGCGCGGGTAAAATCGCTAACTCTGGTGGCAGTGCTGAAAATCTTTCTGTTCTCTTGGATAGGGGATTTCGCATGGTTACCGTTAACCCTAGAAGCTTTTATGAAAGTGGCGCAGTTCATTTTCTGGCTCATGCAGAAGAATTGATGAAGGCGAAAGGACTCTGCTAGCAACGAGAACAGAAAGAGTAGTTTGTGATTAATAATGTGGCTGGCGTAATCATTTGGTCGGAAGATGTGGAGAACCTTGGGGCGTTCTATAAGAATGTTTTGGATCTTAATCCGATTACCGAAAGGGAAGGCTTTATAGCATTTTCATTTGGTGAGTTTAGATTAAGTATTATTCATCATAGTGGCGTTAATGGTGTTTCCAAAGATCCTTTACGCATGATGATCAACCTCGATGTTTCAGATATCGAAATGGTTTATCGATCTTTGAGTGATAAAGGTGTTACGTTTTTGAGGACGCCAGAGAAAGAACATTGGGGTGGATACGTGGCAACTTTTGAGGATCCTGATGGAAACGTTCTCCAGTTGTTACAACGTATGACGTGATAAGGAATATGATCCCAAGGCTCGCAAAGTCTGGTATACTGTCGGCGACGTCGGGATAGTTCCGGCGTTTTTTTGTTTGTTGGTAAATTAAATTCCGGAGATAATTTTTGGGTTGGGTTTTTGCCGCTTTAGGTAGTGCGACAGTATTTGCTTTCGTTAGCGTAATAGACAAACGGATATTATCTGCACATGTTTCTGGCTTCGTTGGATTTAGCGTGATAGTCGGGGCATTGCAGTTTGTTATGGTTGTAGTTGCGTTTTTTATTGGAGGTTGGAAAGATGCTTCCACGTACGCAATCTTCTTATCAGCTTTATCAGGCACTTTTTGGGGACTGGGCTTATTTGCATTCTTTTACGGTCTGAAAATTTTGGATGTTACGAGAGCTGTCCCGGTATTCCACACTTTCCCAGTATTTGTAGCAGCATTTAGCGTCTTATTCATGGGAGAACAGCTTAGCTGGTTACATTGGGCAGCTATTTTGGCAATTGTAGGTGGTGCAGGTTTAGTGACTATGGGCCAGGAAAAAACCCTTATATCTGGGAATGCCATGCTTGGCTTTCTAATGGTTTTATTAGGTAGTGTTGGAACAGCCGGTGGCACCATAACCACTAGTTTGGCCTTGGAAGAGATGGCTTTTTGGAATGTATTTAGTGTGAGGGCACTGTTCTTAGGTCTTGTACTGTTTGTACCAGTGTTTCATAGGATCGGATTTTATCAAACCCTATTAATTCTTCGTACGCGTAAGTCGCTAGCCCTAATTGTGGTTACTGAAGGCCCAGTTGTGATGGTTGCTATATATTTGACGTTGTTGGCTTTGGACCTAGGAAGTGTCTCGCTGGTTTCAGCGTTAATGGGCACACGCCCGGTGATAGTTTTATTGATTACCAGTGTATTAAGCTTGCGGCCATTCAAGTTGCTCGATGAAATTCCTACTAGGTCAACTCTCGGAGTCAAATTGACCTCTGCAGTTCTGGTTGTATCTGGAGCTGCTGCGTTGAGTGTGGTGTAACTATGTCTATGGTTAATTTGCCTCCTGCATCTGCTTCTCGTGTAGGACTTTTTGGTGCTATGAAGCACCGGGATTATAGATTACTTTGGTTTTCAGGCATCCTTTGTTACCACGCTATGTGGATAGAGATTGCTGGATTGGGTTGGATTGTTTTGGAATTAACGAATTCACCTTGGCTTGTTGGTGTGGTCGGATTCTGCAGAATGGTGCCTATGCCCTTGTTGGGAATGTTTGTAGGGGTACTTACTGACCGTATGCCTGGGAAACGTCTGGTTGTAGGCGGCCAGTTGATCAATATTATCTCAAGCTTAATCCTATTAGCTTTACTTTGGTTTGACGCACTTCAATTTTGGCATATAGCCGTTCTGTCAGTGTCCCTTGGAGTTGGATGGACTTTAGATTTTCCGGCTCGTAGGGCTATCGTAATGGATATTGTGGGACAAAGCAGGTTAACTAACGCTCTTATAATGGATTCTAGTGCCTTTATCATTAGCATAATGGTTGGACCTATATACGCTGGGTTACTTCTTGGCATTAGCGCGACAGCCACTATTGGAGTGGTGGTAATTTTCTACTTTGTAGGATTTGGAGTTTTACAGTTTGTGAGGGCGACAAATGGCAATATAGGAGATATAAGAGAAAACCCCTTTCTAATGATAAAGGAGGGGTTTAGGCACGTTTTAACGAATCAGTTACTTTTGGGTGTGTTTCTTATTACAGTTGTGGCAAATCTTTTCTTATTCCCGTTCGTGTCCATGACCCCGGTATTTGCGAGGGATGTATTAGGAGTAGGGACTGTTTTGTTTGGTATCTTAGGTGCTGCTTCAGGTTTCGGTTCACTTGTTGGTTTAGTTGTCTTGGGTGCATTGCCTGATCCGAAAGGCCCTGCGAGGGTATTTGCCTACGGCGTTATCTTGGCAATGGCGATTATTTTGTTGTTCACATTCTCACGGGTATTTTTCCTGTCTGTTGCTCTGTTGTTCGTGGCAGGGTTAGGTACTGCCGGTTTCGCTTCCATGCAGTTTCCATTGGTGCTGAAGGGGGCTCCGGAGAGTGTTAGAGGTAGGGCTATGGGTGTATTAATGATAGGCATAGGTATGGGGCCAATCGGGGTGCTCATCACCGGGGCTACAGCGGAGCTATGGGGAGCGCCAGTGGCAGTGGCGATTAACTGCGTTTTGGGGCTACTAATGCTTTTTGGATTAGTGGGTAAATTTAAGATATTTAGGCAATCCGAGACTCGGATTTCCAACGATATTAAGTAGTATTCATTATTTTAGAACAGTAGTAAATGTAATCTTGGTAGATTTGGTAGTAAATCAGTAATTTGCGACCAATAAAGTTGCGATGATAAAATGAGCCCTCTTCGTTGGGGATTAGTCTAGTGGTAGGACGTCAGACTCTGAATCTGAAAGCCGTGGTTCGAATCCACGATCCCCAGCCACTTCCTTGGCGGTAATCCTATCTTGGCAGGCGAGTAAGCTGTGTGTACAATTACTTTCCAAGGCGCGTTCGTCTAGTGGCCAAGGACACCGCCCTCTCAAGGCGGAGATCACGGGTTCGAATCCCGTACGCGCTACCAACTTTCTTATCGGATGTAGTTAGAAGTCGTTCGGGTACGTTGCGTAGCTATAAAGCAAGTCGACAAACGATTGTTCCAATTCCAGCAGGCCTCCCACTTTCCCATCACCTTCGATCACTAGAAACTCGTTTCCAGCGGAATGACCGCTTGCATGAGTCATCCCAGTAGCCGCTAGTACCCTTAGCCCTAATAATTGACTGAAAAAGCCGGTGGGTCCACTAGCTCCACCACGAGGCCATACTACTGGATCTATACCCCAGTTCTTAAAAATACGTAGACCGGCTTGGGCGACGTCGTCCTTAATGCTTACTTTTCTTGGAGGTACTGACATCAGTACTTTGATGCCGATATCGCTATATCCGTTTTTATCTAAGTGAGCCCTAATCTTTTGTCGGCAGACTTCAGGGTCTAGGTCGGGTGGTAATCGATGATCTATGGTGCAATAGGCGGCACCTGGCAGGGTCCACAGAAGCGTTCCTGGGCCAGTATAACCTGCGTGGAGACCGTTTATGTTCATCGTGGGTTGGAAGCAGTAGCGGAGAAATACATCCTTTCCAGTCTCCCCGTTAATAAATTGGCTAACTTTCCCAGGGGCTAAGTTTGGGATGGCTTTGTCTTCATTATCTTTATAAATGCGGGCCAACTCGTCAACAAGCATCATGTCGCCATCGTCAGCGCCCAGCAGACCATCGTAGAAGCCGTCTACTAGTATTCGATTGTTATCGGGATCGTATAACGTTGATACAGCGTGAATTAGTCTCCAAACCGGATGGTCGACTACAGCTTGCGCGGAGGAATGTACAGGACCGCCAGCAGGGCCCTTCCCGGCTAGTTCACCGGATGATTCCAATTCTATGTGAAGGCAGCCTTTGTTCCCCAAGAAGAGAGATACATCGCCTGTTGCTGTCTGGCAGGCTCCGGGCTGAATAAGTGCATCAGCTTTAGATAGGTGGTGTCTGTATCGTTCGATTAACATCGGAATGTTGTTGCTCCCAACAAATTCCTCGCCTTCAGATACAAACATCAGGTTAACTGGGAGGGTGCCTGTTACTTCCTTGATCGAAGTTAAAGCATTGAGTAGTGCTGCAAAAGTTCCTTTAGTGCCTGCACCTCGTCCGTACAACACTTTCTTGAAAGGGCTTCGTTCCTCTACTACTGCGTCGTAAGGATCATGATCCCAGCCTTCGCCCACTACATTAGTGTCGAAATAGTTGTATACAGCGAGAGTTTTTGGTGCTCCAGCATCGTAATATGCCCAGACAGCTGGCAATCCTGGTGTCTCAACTATTTCTGCTTCATGGCATCCTAGTTCTTTGTAATAACCAAGTAGAAGTTCCGCGCATTCCCTGACTCCGTGATTCTCTTGGCTTACGCTTGGCTGGGCCATATATTCTCGCAGCTTCTCAAGGTGCTTTTCTTGGTGATTACTTATGTGTTCGTGGATCTCCAAGCGTTTTGACATTTCACTCCCTCCTCCTCAACTTAACTTAACTGGATTGTATCACTACTCATAAGAATAAGGACTGTGGAGAATCGGTAAATCAAACGATATAAGATGGTTCTCTGCTATCATCTACTTGATAGTCGGGATGTTATAGTTTCAAATTCAAACAAAAACTTGGTGGTGTAATTTGTCTTGGATATTGTTAGTTCTAATGAGTGCAGCAATTGCTGGCTTGGTGGGCATATCTGACAAGACTGCGATGTATAAGTACGCAAAATACCCACTAACTTTGCCGCTGTTAATCGGTATGGCTCAGTCAACGGTGGGGATTGTAATAATCTCAGTATTTGGAATACCCGATGAAGCTACTTTTGAGGCTACTGGTTATGCAGCCATCTCGGGTGTGTTGTTCGGATTAGGTGGTATCTTGGGTCAACGGATTCTTTTTACTCAGGAAGTTTCTAGGACTGTTCCTATCCAACAGGCTGCGCCAATTTTTGCAGCGCTGATGGCGATGTTTCTCCTGAACGAATCTATATCTCTATTACAATGGATTGGTATACTTGCCACTGTTAGTGGATGTGCGCTCCTTTCTATAAGGTTCAACACAACTGAAGGTAGCATTATGTTGCATAAGTCTTTCTATGTTCTGATGCTATCGGCTTTACTTATGGGCGGAGCTAATGTGGTTGGTAAAATCGCCTTGGAGGAGCTCCCAATCGGTTACACTCATGGTGTGCGCATGTTAACGCTAGGGATCATTTTCCTTATTTTTAGCTTTAGACCGTTGCCGTGGGCCGATGTAAAGGGTTATTTCTTGAGACGGAGTCCAGTGTTGCTGCTGGTAAGCGTGAATGAATTTGTCACAGCTAATGTGGCGATGTTCCTATTATTATGGGCACTGTCAGAAGGCCCAGTTTCCTTGGTAACTGCTATCTGGAGTACTCGGGCACTGTTCATCGTGTTATATGGGATAGGATTGGCTACTATATGGCGTGGTGCTCTTGGCGAACAGATTTCACCTTCAACGGTTGCAACAAAAGTCTTGTCAGCCTCATTGATTGTAGCTGGTGTCTCTGCGATTGCTGTTTAACATAGAAAGGTTTGTTGAATTAAGCGCCGACTGGAAGATTTGGGTGGCGCAAATGCCATTCAGTGGTCTGCTCGTATGCATATCCAACTTGATATAACAGAGTTTCTTCCATAGGCCGCCCTTGAAGCATCAGCCCTATTGGGAATGTGTCATTTAGCCCAAATCCACATGGTATAGAGACGGCTGGCGTGCCTGTTACACTTGCGAATCCGTTCCGGTATACCGCTCTAGATCTAGCTGACACCTCCCTACCACGGATTATACTGGTGCTTGCATCCCACTTATCACCAAAAGTGGACCCTGTGGGCATAGCTATGACATCTACTTCATTGAGAGCGGCAATTGCTTCTTGTCGTATTCGTGCTCGTAGGTATTGGGCACGAATATAATCCTCAGCCGGCTGATTCATGCCTTCATCTGCTCTAGGCTTCATTTCTGGCCAGTCATCGATTTGTTCTTGTGAAAAGTGGTCATATATATAAACTGGTGCCTCTGCAGAAGTAGCCATGCCTTCGTTTCTTGATCTGCCGCCCAAAGGCAAATCTATCTCTTTTATAGAAGCACCCAATTCTTTGAGGACTTCGATTGCGGCTCTGACAACTGATTCCTCTTCTTCCGATAGCCAGTCTTTCCATACCCAATCGTCTTTTGGCACCCCGATCCGAACACCTTTTATTGAATTGCCTAGGTTCTCTAGGTAATCACAAGGAGGTTCTGGAATGCTTATTGGGTCCATTGGATCGTATTTACCCAGAACACTTAAAGCTATTGCGTTATCAGATACAGTTTTTGTCAACGGGCCTGCCTGGTCATGGCTCCACGAAGAATGGAACACCCCAAACCTGCTGATTCTACCGAAAGTCGCCCTCATAGCTACTAAGTTGCTATTACTACCGGGATGTCGGACTGATCCACCAGTGTCAGTTCCTATGGAAAGTAGGCCCATTGATGCCGCAGTCGCTGATCCAGAACCACTGCTGGAAGTGCCGGGACTCATAGTTGGATCCCACGCATTTCTGCAGCCGACAGGGCCAGTATTGTCCCGACCTATTTCTGACACCACTTTCCCTACTAGGATTGCGCCTGCCTGTTCAAGTAATGTGTGCAAAGTTGCATCTTCTGTTGGCTTGTAATCGGTTCCCTTAGGATTTCCAAAAGTAGTGCGTATTCCCTTTGTAGCGATAACGTCTTTTAAAGTATAGGGAATGCCATGCAGCGGACCTCGATATTTCCCCTGGCTAATTTCTTTCTCTGCTTTTAGAGCCCGTTCTATAGCGTATTCTGGTGTTGGCGTGGTGAACGATAGAAGTATAGGCTGTAATTGTTCTATCCTTTGTAAAGTGGCTTCGACTATCTCAACGGGGGAAATAGTCCGGTTACTAATCTCTTTACTGAGCACACTTATGGTTGAGGTGTCTAAATTGACTGCCGCCATGAATCCACTCCCCCACTTCAATATAGTGTCTGGAGCGTATAAGGAAGTTATTTTACTGTCAATGGTATTCAGAATTAGTATCTGGAAACTATAGCCGTACGATTATTCTCGCTGATAGTATGGTGAGGATTAATCGAATCGGAGGAAAGAGTTGATTGGGGTAGCTCATCAACTCTAAAAGGAGAGTTATTTTGACAGCTTACGTAGGATTACTAAAATTCAATGAGTCTCCTAAACGGGACGATAGTACTGTGCTAACTGTTGGTAGGACAGCAAGGGCTATCGCGTCTGTGGAAGGGCATGGAGATACCTTTCTTAGCATTCTATGGTCAGAAGGGGAATATGACATGGTTTTAACGTTAGAAACAACGGATCAGGGGATTGCAACATCAGTATTTGAGAAACTTGCTGCTGAGGAAAATGCCACAGTTACTGTATTGAGGGCTTTGGTAGGCTGGGAAAAGAAATTGGCTATACAGGGCAAGTCTATTTAAAGGAGTTTAGCTATGACAATGACAATAGTTGGTTACGATCCTGTGACTGGTCAATTCGGCGGAGCGGTTGCAACGAAGAATCCTGCGGTTGGGTCACGAGTCCTTCGAGGAATGGGAGAGGTAGGCATGGTGGGGTTCAGCTCCGTTGAGACTCAGAGGCGCCGTGGTTTAGCAATGCTTCAGTTGGGGTTCCCTGCTCCAGTGGTTTTGGATGCCTTAATTAAGGTAAGTAACGGTGTAGGTCAGTATAGCTTGATAGACCGAATGGGTGAGTCAGCAGCTTACTCGTCGCCGGAATTGAGCCCTTGGGCCGGCAGTAGGTCAGGGAAGCACTATGCTACGAGTGCTAATACTATGGTAGGTCCTGAGGTTGTTCAGGCTTTAGGTGACACTTTTGAAGAGACTGAGGGATTAGGAATGCCGTTAGAGGAGCGATTATTAAGGTGTTTGGAGGCTGCTCAGGCAACTGGAGGCGATCACAGAGGGCGCCAGGCTGCGGCTATACAGATCCATTGGAAGCGAATAGACGCTAATGCTAGCCTTGATGTAAGGGTTGATGATAGTCCTAACCCTATACCGGAATTGAGGGCTGCTGTGAAGAACTATCGGCAAACGTTCCCAGAATATCATGATAGAACCTGGCCAGAGTTGTCTGGTACGGGTGGCTACTTGAATCTATACCCAGGAAATGTTTAATCGATTTCCAAATCATATGGAGAGACTAAAATGCCAGTATATGTTGCGTTAGTAAAATTTAATGAAAGTAAGACAGGCGAGGAACAACTCGCCGCTGGGCAGGCTGCTTTGGATCTTGCCTTAGAAGAAAGTGGCGGTACGGCAGCTATTACAACTAGTAGTGGTTACTATGGGTTGTTTTGGACTGAAGGGGAGGTAGACATGGTTCTTACGTATTCGAAGCGGGATGAGGATGAGGCTCGTGCCTTTGCGAAACGACTGGAGAAGAGGCAAGACTCCACTATCCAAGTACTCAAGTCTTTGACCGAAGGTGAGAAAGAGAGAGAGTTGAAAGGTCGGGTTTCTTAGCTATGACAATGACAATAGTTGGTTACGATCCTGAGACCGGGCAATTTGGTGGAGCAGTTGCAACGAAGAATCCTGCGGTTGGGTCACGAGTCCTTCGAGGATTGGGCGAGGTAGGCATGGTGGGATTCAGCTCCGTTGAAACTCAGAGAAGACGGGCTTTGGCTATGCTGCAGTTAGGATTTCCTGCTCCTGTAGTTTTAGATGCATTAATTAAGGTGAGTAACGGTGGTGGTCAGTACAGCCTGATAGACAGGAATGGGGATTCTGCTGCGTACTCTTCACCTTCTCTAAGTGATTGGGCTGGCAGTAGGGTAGGGAAGCACTACGCTACTAGTGCGAATACTATGGTGGGTCCTGAAGTTGTTCAGGCTTTAGGTGACACCTTTGAAGAGACCGAGGGCTCTGGAATGCCGTTAGAGGAGAGGTTGCTTAGGTGTTTGGAGGCTGCTCAGGCGACTGGCGGTGATCACAGAGGGCGACAGGCTGCGGCAATACAGGTTCATTGGAAAAGAATAGATGCTAATGCCAATCTTGATGTCAGGGTTGATGATGGAGCAAACCCCATACCTAAACTTAGGGCGGCAATTAAGAACTACAGGCAAATTTTCCCAGAGTATTCTGATCGTACTTGGCCAGACCTTACTGGTACCGGCGGGTACCGCATAATGTACCCACAAAATTGGTAGGTGTGTTAGCGGCCTCTTAGTCTTGGATCGAAGACGTCTCTCAGAGCGTCTCCAAACACGTTGATTGCAAACACTACTATCGAGAGAGCCATGCCAGGGAATATCCCGATCCATGGGAAGGAAGAAAACTCCGTTAGTACTTCGCCAGAGAGCATTCCACCCCAAGATATCGTGTCGGCTGGCAGTCCTACTCCCAAGAAACTCAAAGAAGCTTCAATGATGATTGCTGAGCCGATCATTGTAGTAGCAATTACCATTGTTGGGCCAAAGGTATTTGGTAGAACGTGCCTCAGGATTATCCGCATGTCGGTGGCACCTATGGCCCTCGACGCCTCAACGTAAGGCATCTCTTTGATGCTAAGAGACTGTGATCTGATTACACGCACGCCTCTACTAGAGAATATTATGATCATCGCAATAATTAGGCTCACAAATCCAGGTCCAAATACAGCCATTAAAGCTAAAGCCAGTACGAGGGAAGGTAGCATTGTTAATACGTCTATCACGCGTTGTAGATAAAGATCGTATTTGCCGCCGTAGTAGGCACTAGTAACACCCAGAGCAGCACCTAAGGAGGTTGCAGCTATCATTGCGATTACACCTATGTACAAAGAAACTCTGGTCCCGTATATAACTCGGCTGTAAAGGTCTCTTCCAAAGACATCTGTCCCGAAGTAGTGATCAGAGCTCGGAGGGAGGTACTGATCCATACCACTTATATCACTAGGATCCTGCGTGGCGAGCATTGGGGCAGCAGCGGCAATAAGCACACAGAGCATCAGAATTATCACTCCTGTTCCACCAAGTGGCTTTTTCTTAATGAAAAGAAGGAATTTGCTGAGAAGACTTGGTCGTTTGACAGGCTTAAGTTCTAATTCGCCTGTTATAGTTTCTGATTGAGTAGTCATTCCAAATTTTCTCCGTAAACCTGAGTCTAAGAAAATCTAATGCGAGGATCGAGCCACGCATAAGTCAAGTCTACTAGTAAGTTCGCAGTCAAGGATACCAATACAAAGTAAGAGAGATAAGCCTGAACCATTGGCAGATCACGATTAAACGCGGCTCCAAGAACCCCTCGGCCTATCCCTGGTATGTTGAAAATATTTTCTATCACAATTGTGCCGGAAAATATTAGGCCCATTTGAGCTCCAGCTATAGTTACTACAGGGAGCAACGCATTTCTTACTGCATGTCTCATAATGACTATGTTCTCAGCAAGGCCTTTTGCCCTAGCAGTTCGGACGTAATCATCCCGCATGGTTTCAAGCAACTGGGTGCGTGTCATTCTTAGCAAAGTCCCGTTTATTGAGAATCCTAGTGCTACCGCTGGGAATACTAACTGTTGGGCACTTACAACCGGGTCTTCCCACAAATGACTGAATCCCAAAGGTGGTATCCAGTTGAAGAAGGTTGATAGACCTAGTACTACCAATAGCCCCACAAAGAAACTTGGCATCGCTAGCCCTAGAATGGCCACTCCACGCAATACATAATCTATGATTCCGTCCTGTTTGACCGCTGCGATAATACCGATTGGCACTGCTATCGCCCAAGTTACCAGTATTGTAAGGAATCCCAACTCAAGTGATACAGGGAATTGTCTCTTTATCTCTTCAGCTATTGGTCGATCTAGGACATAGGAATTGCCTAGATCCATTCTAATCAGGCCCCATGCCCAATCAAGGTACTGGACAGGGAGAGGGTCATTTAAGCCCAGACGCTCTCTGAGCTGCTTTACGTCGTCTTCGGTATACTGCGCGTCTCCAGACGGGCCAGCCAGAATAATCACTGCTACATCGCCTGGCATGATACGGACCAGCGCGAAGATAAATATTGACGCACCCAAGAGAGTTGGGACAAAAAGAAATAATCTTCTAAGTATGTACTTACGCATTGTCCGAGAATAGTAAAAAAAAAAGTGGGCGCCGTCAAGGCACCCACTTAAGTAAATTATGCGATTTTGGTTACTTCTTGAGCCATACCCTTTCTAGAGAGTAGGAATCAGTGTGCACAATTGGAGGAGTCCAGTTTTGCCAGGTCGCTCGATAGAGACCTATAACACCTGGTCGTGCCATACCAATCATGGTCGCATCGTCGTGGAAGATACGGGCCATCTTTCTGAGAACCTTGGCTCGCTCTGCTTGGTCGTTCATGGTCAACTGTGAGTCCATGAGCTTCTTCCACTCTGGGTTAATCCAACCACTGTAGTTACGTCCACCATCGGCCTTCAGTAGGTATGTGGAGACGTTGTAACCATCTGGGTCCTGGAATGAGAGGCCCTTGCTGATCTGAATGATCTGGAAGTCACCTGATGCGCCAGCTTGGTCTGCGCTGCCGTAGTCAGGGGCCAACTGAAGGTCAGCCTCTATCCAAATTCTCTCCAACTGCTGGTCGAAGATCTCGCAGTCCTTTCTGTTGCCTGTTGCGCAGACAAACTGGACTTTGAGAGGGTTGTCCTTGCTGTAACCATGCTTGGTCATTAATGCCTGAGCATCAGCAAGAGCAGCTTTCTTCACCGCTGGAGTTGAATCGAATCCCTTGTATTCTTTCAGCCACTGGTCCTTAGTGTAAATCCAGTCCCATCCAATGAAGTATGGGAGGGAAAGGTGACCGGTGCCGTTGAATCCAAGCTTGTTGAACTCTTCGCGGTCAGCTGCCCACTGGATTGCGTTACGGAGGTCGTCAGCCTTAGGATCGCCGACGGGTCCGAATGGGGCCTTCATTACGTTTAGTGGGAATCCGCGCCAACCGTTAGCGTTGACTTTCGGATCCACTACCTTATCGTCACCCAGTTGCTTCTTGATCTTGTCAACATCTGCCGGGGTAGGAGCATTTCCAAATAGGCCGATGTAATCAACCTTACCTGAAAGGAATGCTGCCACTCTGGTGTTGGCATCTGGGATAGCGTAAATGGTGTACCCGTCTAAGTAAGGATAGCCGTCATGGAAGAAGTCGTTGTGCTTTTCAAGCTCTATCATGTTATCCGGCTGGTCATCCTTGACCTTGAATGCACCTGTACCCATGAGCTCACCCTTGGAGAAGTCTAAGTCTCTGTAGGTACCTGAGTCATCGATTGCCTTCACGTACTTCATTGGAGTTATGGCTGTCCAAGGTGAAATGAAACAGGCAAGGAATGCCGTTCGAGGTGCGGAAAGCCTTACTACCAACTCGGTGTCAGAAGTAGCTTCTATGCCAACACCAGGAGTTGGGTCAACGTAAGCTCGCATACAACCTTGGCGTTTCGATGAAATGCCATTAGGTCGCTCTACCATTCGATAGAGAGTGTAGGCTGCGTCTTTAGCAGTGAACGCATTACCTTCGTGGTCTTTGATTCCGCTCCTAATCTTAAATGTATAGGATTTGCCGTCGTCGCTCATAGACCAAGATTCGGCCAAATCGTTCTCAACAGTTTGTTTGTCTGCCAGGCTGAACCTAATCACCTGACTCCAAAGGTTACCGTTGATTCCAAGTCCGTCCCAAGCATATCCTGCTCGGCCACCAACTGGGTCACGATGTCCGCCACCAACTCCACCTTCAGCTATTGCTACCGTGCCGCCATAAACTGGCTTTGGACCGGTAGGAACAGGTGTGTTTGTCGGTTTTGGCTTAGCAGCAACTGTCACACCTGGTTTAGGCGGAACAGGCGTTGCTGTAGCAGTAGGAACCTTCAATTCCGGTACTGCCAGCTGGGTTGTCGGTGTTGCGGTAGGAGCTGCTTTCTCTGCTGCTGGAGCCGCCGAGTCATCGGAAGATCCGCAAGCAAGAACAAACAACAATCCTAGGGCTAACACTAACCCCATCGCTCTCCTGAGCGTTAATTCTAGATGCATACTACACCCCCAAAAAAATAAATCCCCCGTATTAGTCACGAATTGTGCCTAAACGGATGCAATCACTTTGTGAAAAGCCAAAACAGTGTAGGTGCTAATTATCAGTTGGTCAACCCTTTTTTAAAAATAGTTTGTAAAATGGCTTGGTTTTTGTGCGATAGAAACTCTGTTACAATGCCGACCTCTAGCCAGTTATTGTGAGGTGCTACATGAGTGAATCTGGATTGGACTTCTTGACATTAGCTGCGGCTTCGGCCGCCGTAAAATCGAAGGAATTGTCCCCGGTGGACTTGACCAAGTTTGCGCTCCAAAAAATTGACTCCTTGAACCCTAAATTAAATGCATTTATTACCGTTTTAGGCGAGGGGGCTCTGGAGCGTGCGAAGCGGGCTGAAGAAGAGATACAGAAAGGTGATTATATTGGCCCAATGCATGGCATACCTTATGCGGTCAAGGATATTTATGCTACGGAAGGTATAAGAACAACTAACGGGGCAAGCGTGTTCTCTGAAAACGTCCCTAATAGTAGTAGCACTGCCGTGAATAATTTGCGTGCATCTGGGGGAGTGTTGGTGGGCAAGAACCATTGTCTGGAATTTGCTTGTGGTAATCACAACCCTCTGTATGGCGAGGTCCACAACCCGTGGAATTTGGAGCATACCCCTGGAGGATCTTCAAGCGGATCTGCATCATCTGTGGCGGCTGGTCTGGTTTTTGGATCTATGGGCTCATGTACAGGCGGATCAATAAGGGGGCCAGCCTCCTTTTGCAGCATAGTTGGCCTAAAACCTACTTACGGTTTAGTTAGCCGTCACGGTGTGTTCCCTTTGAGTTGGTCCATTGACCATGCGGGTCCAATGACTAGAACTGTTGAGGATTGCGCAATAATGCTTCAGGCGGTTGCTGGGTACGATCCTAAGGATCCTTCTTCTGCAAATGTAAAGTTGCCTGACTATGTAGAAGGATTGAAAGGTGGAATTAAGGGCCTCCGAGTCGGAGTTCCGAAGGAATTTATTGAAGGCGCTGATGAAGAAGTCACTTCTTTAGTTGACGGTGCTATTAAGGTTTTGGCACAGCTCGGCGCCAAGATTGTGGAAGTTGAGTTGCCACTGACTGGAGAATACTCAGCGGTATCGGGTAACGTGATAACTTGGAGTGAGGCTGCTCAGGTGCACGCCCCTTGGATAGAACAATTGAATGAATATACAAACGGTGTTCAGCAAAAGGTGTTAGTTGGTTCCATTATATCATCTACTATGTACCATAAGGCTCAGCAGCTTAGGAGATGGGTTCAAGACGAAATATCTGACGCCTTGAAAGAAGTTGACGTATTGGTTGGAGCATCGATGGGTTCACCTCCTGGCAAGATTCAGACATCTGTAGCTGCGGGTGGTGATGCGGCTGCTTATAGGATGGCAACCCAGAGAAGCTTTACGAGACCTCAGAATTTAACTGGCCAACCAGCAGTTAGTGTTCCATGTGGATTTTCTAAGGACGGACTGCCTGTAGGATTCCAAATATCCGGGCGGCTATTTGAAGATGATTTAGTCCTGAAAGTGGCCCACGCTTATGAACAGGCAACCGAATGGCACAAGATGCACCCTGTACTTTAGCCTAAGGAGTATATTGGACTATGAACAAAGAGATTGCGAAACAACTTTTGATTGAAGCTGGCATAAATCCTTCGGATGAGGATTTGGATATGACTTTAAGTTTGCATGAAGCTTTAAGTGGGCAATTGGAAAAAGCTTTACCAAGGACCTTGGAGGGTGTAGAGCCCCACTACATACAGCCGACTCGCCCTGAGTGAACATAAATCAAGTAGAAATCTGGAGGTAGATGTATGTTGAAAGTTAACCCACGTGATTTTGGCACCGATAGGGATCTTATAGAAGCTTACAAGAATATATTGACCCCTTCTCTGGGTCACTTCTTAGATGGAGGCATGGACCCCGCTATAAGAGCCCTCTGGAAGCCGGTGAAACTTGTAGGGCCCGCATTGACCGTAGAAACCACTCCCAATTCTGCTGCTGCATTAGGAAAGGCTGTAGAGATTGCTGAACCAGGGGATGTCATAGTCATGAGTAGGGGAGGAGAAAATCTTCATGCTACGACCGGTGATTTCGCAGTTATGAATTTTCAGGAACACGGAATCGCAGGGATGATCACGGATGGGCTCGTTACTGATCAAAGGGCGATTGAGGGGCTGCAATTTCCAGTCTTTAGTCGTGGAGTATCTGCGATAATTGCGAAGAGAAGTGGACCAGATGAGGGTGCCGTTAACGTTACAGTTGAGGTAGGAGGGGTTAAGGTTAACCCAGGTGATCTAATAGTGGCGGATGAGGATGGGGTTATAGTAACCACCTTTGAAGATGCCCGCGCTCAACTGGGAGCTTGTTTGGAACTTGAGGAATGGGAGGCTTATGCCTTGGACCAACTTAAGACAGGCAGGTTGCTGTCGGAAGTAATGAAAGAACGTCAAACCTATAAAGAAGGATAGTAGGATATAAGGGAGATTATTTATGATTAGGCAAAGCGATATGATGAAGGTAATTCAACAGCATCGGGGAGATGCTGTTGTAGTTCCTGTTTTTAGGGCTTCGCCTCGTTGGAAAGAGGTTAGCGATCGTCCGGAATTGGATCTTCCAGTCGGTGGTGCTATGGGTAAAGCCTCGTCATTCGCAATGGGTGTGGCCCTGGCTCGACCTGATAAGAATGTGATTTTGCTGGATGGGGATGGTAGTTTGGAAATGAATTTGGGGTCACTTGTAACTATTGGTGAGCAAGCTCCATCAAATATGTACCACTTCGTCGTTCAAAATGGAGTATATGCTTCTACCGGAGGTCAGCCTATAGTTGGTGCTGATACGGTTTCCTTTAAGGATATTGCATTGTCAGCAGGTTACAAGCATGGGTATGACTTTGATGATTTAGAGGAATTCAGCACAACTATTCCTGACATATTTAGTAATGGTGGTCCAGCGCTAATTACTGTTCGTATAGTCCCCGAAATCAGAAGCCCCGAAGAGCGTGCGGCTGAAAGAGCTTCGGCTGGAAACCAACCCGGTTGGGTTCCTTACCACAGGCTAAAGGATGAATTAGAGAAGGTATAGGAACGGTTAGCACCTATACCTTAATCGACTTAATACCACTCTTTCCGGAACGTTTCATAGTTAACGAAAGGTGGGTTTCCAGGATGTGGTATCGGTAACTGTACTGGCCCATGTTCTCTCGAAGGCAGGTAAACAGTTGCTGTCCCTGGAACCTGAGCTTCCCCAACCTGGTTAGAACCTTGCCATCTAATGCCTACAGCGTGGTAAGTTGCTTTGCCCTTTATTCCACCAGGCGAATCGTCACCTTCTTGGACTTCTGTAAATTTCTTTACGACCTCACCAGTATAGGTTGTGACGTCGGCATAATAGACAGGGCGCCTTAGCGCTGAATATTGCCGTCTTATGAATCCGTCATCACCCATCCAGTTGGTAAAGAGTTGTTCTGGTATTTGGAATCGTTGTCCGCCGTGATCGAAAGGTCCAGGTTGGCCTCTAAATGCACATAGTAGGGCGTCTTCGTGCTCGACTGCAGCGGTCCATGGCCATCTAGTGTTGGGATGTGTTCGTGCATGACCTGTGTTAAGACGGAGGCCATGGTAGCCTGGCTCAAAGGCACCAGCACTTTTACCGTCGCCTCCAGTAAACCCATCTTTACCAGTAGTCCCTACAGTTTGAGAGTTGACGGTATCTTGGCATTCTTGGTCTTGAAGAGTCCATGGCGGAAGTATAAGTGGCGGTAATTGTTCTCCTACTTCTACGTCTTCCCAGTAGAGGGTTTCGGAGCCTCTTCGTTTAATTCCGTCTAAATTTTTTATTAAGTCGGTTATCTCCTCTTTGGAATAGCTTTGTGCTTTCCGTTCGTAGAGCATGCTTTCGCCGAGTCTTTCGACGTCCATAGCCCTTGAGGTTCCCATAGTCCTTTGAGGTACCATTATCAAAGTTCCGTAGGACTTGGCCCTCAGGTCTTGGTGATAGTCCCAGTAGTTAACTTCGGATATAAGGAATAGAAGGTCTCCGTGTGATCCCGGCTTCTCGATCAGCTCCTTAGTTTGCTTGGAAGTCTTAAATCTATCCCCTACACGAAGAACGTCGAAGAATTCCCATGCACATCCGGCAACGAAGTTGGCAACAGGATATCCTTGTGGCCTTGTGGCTCCGTGGATACCTGGATATCGTATGTAATTTAGTACTGGTCCCGGGGCAAGTTGTGAACCGTATTTGGTTTTCTTCCCATATTCCGGATCTGTATAGATAGGGTTGTTGTCACCGATAGATTGTGCATACTTGGCGATGAATTTCGAATCTAGCCTGATCGGTGACTCGTAGGGCGGTCCTTCCTGTTCATAAGGTGCAGGAACATTTGGAGGTATTCCCTCGAGAGATTCCGTATTAATAAGATCTTTAGTCTTACTAATAAACTCTACAATGGCTTCTTCAAAACTTTCTTGGGTGGTCATGTATAACTCCACTATTCAAGTATTGCAACTATTCCAATTGGTGTTCTATGTCGTCTATTGATACCACTCTTTCCGGAACGTTTCATAGTTAACGAAAGGTGGGTTTCCAGGATGTGGTATCGGTAACTGTACTGGCCCATGTTCTCTCGAAGGCAGGTAAACAGTTGCTGTCCCTGGAACCTGAGCTTCCCCAACCTGGTTAGAACCTTGCCATCTAATGCCTACAGCGTGGTAAGTTGCTTTGCCCTTTATTCCACCAGGCGAATCGTCACCTTCTTGGACTTCTGTAAATTTCTTTACGACCTCACCAGTATAGGTTGTGACGTCGGCATAATAGACAGGGCGCCTTAGCGCTGAATATTGCCGTCTTATGAATCCGTCATCACCCATCCAGTTGGTAAAGAGTTGTTCTGGTATTTGGAATCGTTGTCCGCCGTGATCGAAAGGTCCAGGTTGGCCTCTAAATGCACATAGTAGGGCGTCTTCGTGCTCGACTGCAGCGGTCCATGGCCATCTAGTGTTGGGATGTGTTCGTGCATGACCTGTGTTAAGACGGAGGCCATGGTAGCCTGGCTCAAAGGCACCAGCACTTTTACCGTCGCCTCCAGTAAACCCATCTTTACCAGTAGTCCCTACAGTTTGAGAGTTGACGGTATCTTGGCATTCTTGGTCTTGAAGAGTCCATGGCGGAAGTATAAGTGGCGGTAATTGTTCTCCTACTTCTACGTCTTCCCAGTAGAGGGTTTCGGAGCCTCTTCGTTTAATTCCGTCTAAATTTTTTATTAAGTCGGTTATCTCCTCTTTGGAATAGCTTTGTGCTTTCCGTTCGTAGAGCATGCTTTCGCCGAGTCTTTCGACGTCCATAGCCCTTGAGGTTCCCATAGTCCTTTGAGGTACCATTATCAAAGTTCCGTAGGACTTGGCCCTCAGGTCTTGGTGATAGTCCCAGTAGTTAACTTCGGATATAAGGAATAGAAGGTCTCCGTGTGATCCCGGCTTCTCGATCAGCTCCTTAGTTTGCTTGGAAGTCTTAAATCTATCCCCTACACGAAGAACGTCGAAGAATTCCCATGCACATCCGGCAACGAAGTTGGCAACAGGATATCCTTGTGGCCTTGTGGCTCCGTGGATACCTGGATATCGTATGTAATTTAGTACTGGTCCCGGGGCAAGTTGTGAACCGTATTTGGTTTTCTTCCCATATTCCGGATCTGTATAGATAGGGTTGTTGTCACCGATAGATTGTGCATACTTGGCGATGAATTTCGAATCTAGCCTGATCGGTGACTCGTAGGGCGGTCCTTCCTGTTCATAAGGACACGGCGAGTTCGGAGGTATTCCCTCAGTAGATTCAGTATTTATGAACTCTTTAGTCTTGCTGATGAACTCGATTACAGCTTCCTCGAAACTCTCTTGAACGGCCATGTTAACCTCCCTGAGTTTGATGACTGCAACAGGTTATATGTCCCACACGGATCATGCAAGAACCTATTCAGAGATATTAGAGGGATTCTCTATCTCTGGATGGAAACTTTCTTGGTCATTTGGCAAATAACCCTTCATTCTGGCAATAACTGCCAGAGTGTAAGTTAGAATTATGCTAGCCCCTAGCCCTACAGCGATTGGGGCGCCAGTGATATTTGCCACTGAACCAGCTGCAAAGCCGCCGGCCGGAGTAAATCCCCAGGTCATTCCGTAAAGCCCTAAAACTCGACCGCGCATGTCTTCAGAGGAGATTGTCTGTAATAGCGTGTTTATGGCTGCGTCGTATGTTACTAAGGAGAATCCAATGAATCCAACCAGGATCAAAGACAGTTCGTACCAAGGAGATGCGGCAAATAATAGGATGCTTGCTCCTGCGCTCAATGTACCGATTGTTAATAGTTTCCATTTATCTCTGGATTCACTTATGGTCGCTACTATCGCTGTTCCTATTAAGGATCCTACGCCTCCCGCAGCAGTCAAGTAGCCAAGCCCTGTGGGGCCTAAGTGCAAGACCGTTTTTGCTATTACAGGCAACATAATTAGATAAGAAAAGCCAAATGCTTCTGTTAAGACACTGAGAATTAGAAGGGCTCTGAGTGGAGTACTCTTTGCTACATACTTAAAACCTTTAATGAGGCTAAGAAAGATAGACTCTCCTAAGTTTTGCTGCGGATTTGATGTTCGCATCAATTTTAGAAAAATTATGCTGATCAGAAAGGCAATAAATGCTAGTGCGTAAGCAGCCCATATACCTGATGAGTTGATCAAATGGCCTGTTAGCACTGAGCCGGTTGCCCATGTTATGTGGAATGCGGCTAATACATATGCGATCGCATTCATCAATTTGTTACGGCCTACTGTGTCGTAGATTAATCCATTAAAGGAAGGGGCCATTAATCCATCAGCACTTCCTTGGAGGAAAGCAATTAATAGAACATGCCAAAGAGCTACGGATTCGGTAAATATTAGGAATGCTAGGATTGCTAGAGTTACAGCCCTAAAAAATCTAAGGTTAACTAATACCAATTTCCGACTGAACCGATCTGCCAAGACTCCCCCCAGAATTGCAAAGCCTATATGCCCAGCGCCTCGCACTCCTGAGACTATGCCGACCCAAAGGGCAGAATCTTGAGTTAAGGAAAGGACTAACCAGCCTTGGGCTATAAAGTCAGCAACTTCGCCGATGACGCCAGGGAATGTGCTCATCAGGAGAAGGCGGAAATCCTTAGCTACTAGAGTCGCACGTATTTTGCTAAGTTGGCTCATCCTGTCTGGGCCAACTGTTTTCGAATTAATCGAAGGGACTCACTCTGAAAATTGTAAGGTGATGATATGAGGATTGGTAATGTCAACAAAACAACCATTGCTATAATATACTCAAGGCGAGAACCTCTGCTGTCAATCGTGAAGTGTATACGGCGAGTATTCTCATAATCTAAGTTTGCTCTTTATTCAGGAGAAGCAGTTGAAAGAAAGTCGTTTTTTGGACGTGGATCCAGTTGTAACGGAGATAGTATTAAACGCTTTTATGACATTGTGTGACGAGTCACAGGCGATATTGGTTAGATCTGCTTATTCTACGAATATTAAAGAAAGAAAAGATTGCTCTGCTTGGCTTCTAGATAGTGAAGGCCAACCTTTTTGTGGGGGGCGTTTTTCGGGTGGGCAATATAACAATTCTGGGTATGGTCCCGTTGGTTCCCGCATCCTTGAGAAATTTGGTTCTTCTATTCAAGATGGGGATGTGTTCGTGATGAACGACCCATATTTGGGTGGACCAACTCACTTACCTGACATGTCGTTTTTGAAGCCGGTGTTTTATGAAGGTAAACTTCTTTGTTTTGTTTGTAATCAGGGTCATTGGGCGGATGTGGGTGGTAAGGCACCGGCGCAGGGGGTTGTGGGTGATGCAACAGAGATTTATCAAGAGGGTTTACGCATTCCACCAGTAGCTTTGTATAAGGGTGGCAAATTTAACGAAGATATTTACGAAATAATGATGTCGAACATCAGAGGGCCACATGAAAGGGCCGCCGATATAAGAGCTCATATGGCGGCTTTGCAGGTTGCCGAACGACGTATCCAAGAACTTGCTGAGAGATTTGGTGTCGACAATTTAATTACGTATATGCGCAGCTTAATTGATTATTCAGAAACGCGCCTTGAAAAAGCTATTTTGGACGCTCCAGAGGGGACATGGTCCGCGACTGACTATCTTGATGATGATTTGGGTAGCGATGATCCCATACCGGTCAAGGTTAAAGTATCCATTCGGCATAAGCCAAAACCCAGTATTGTTGTGGATTTCAGTGGAAGCGGACCACCAGCTAGATGGGGGATCAATGTTGCTGGACACGGAACTTGGCAGATGGTCATCGGTGTATTTAGGAATCTATTGGTGGATGAGACCGTTCCCATAAATGCGGGATTTCTTAGGCCGTTTAGCGTAATCATGCCTGAGAACTCCCTGATTAACGCGAAACCTCCTACGGCCGTAGGAGCCCGTACTGAAACGACCTATTTAATAAGGGACTCAATTCTTGCAGCGGTTATGGACGCTTTCCCAGCGAAATCTAGAGGGCCTTGGCATGGAGTTCATGGAGTTGGTTTTTCGAACAAAGAAGGGGATAGATATTTTATTCATTACCAGACTGTTGGTGGAGGTGGTGGAGCACGCACTTTCAAGGATGGTATCGACTCTGTTCATGAGGTATTGAATTTACCAGTTGAGCCGATGGAATTACAGTATCCAGTTAGAGGTATAAGGCTTGAGTACATTACAGACTCTGAGGGCGCAGGGACTTATAGAAGCGGAATTGGAGTGAGACAGGATTGGGAGGTTTTGCAGGACGTATATTTGGCAACTCATTCTAATAGACATAAGAAACCCGCGCCAGGAATATCAGGAGGAAAAGATGGTGCCGTGTCAAAACTCATTTTGAACTACGATTCTGACAATCCTGTGGAGCTACCGAGAGAAACTGCTAACTACCCTTTGAATAAGGGCGATGTTGTTACAGTGTTTGCCGGAGGAGGAGGGGGCTACGGAGATCCATTCAAGAGGGATACACTAAGTGTTTTACAGGACGCTCGTAACGGAAAGATATCGATTGAGAGGGCGGTGGATACTTATGGAGTGGTTATCGATACAAAGACTTGGACTGTCAACGAGAGTAAAACTGAGAAATTGAGGGAAAAAGGTATAGATCGTGACTAAGTTTAGGGTAGGAGTTGATATAGGCGGGACATTTACGGATCATCTATGGTACGACGAACATACTGGAGAAATGTCCGTTATAAAGACCCCGACTACACCTGGGGATTTGACGGAGTGTTTTATGCAGGGTTTGCAACGAATGGCTAAAGAGCTCGATGTAACAAGCCCTGATATACCGTATGTTGCCCATGGTACTACTGTTTGCACTAACGCACTTTTGGAACGGAAAGGTGCCAAGCTCGGGTTCATTTCTACTGAGGGCTTCCGTGACATTCTTGAAATAGGCAGGCAGGTGGAGCCTGATCAGTTTGATTTCACGATTGATAGAGCTGAACCTCTCGCCCCTCGGTATTTGCGGAAAGAAATTGATGAAAGAGTCGCTATTGATGGGACTATAGTCAAGCCGTTGAGCGAAGCGGAATGCCGCAGTGCTGCTAGAGAGTTGATTGCGGAGGGAGTGAACGCTATAGGGATTTGTTTCCTATTCTCTTTCATTAACCCCTCACATGAGATTAAGGCTAAAGAGATAATAGAAGATGAATTTGCATTGGCGGGAGTTGAAGGATTCGTATGTGTTTCCTCTGGCATCGCTGCTGAATTCAGAGAGTTTGAACGGGCAAGTACCGTTGCAGTAGCTGCTTATTTGGCACCAGTATTGCAGAGCTATATTAAGAAACTCGAACGTGACCTTACAAAAGTGATTGCTCCTACTACAAAGCTGTACATAATGGAGTCAGCGGGTGGTTTGGTTGGGGCTAGTACAGCTATAAATAATGCCCATACTACTACTGAATCAGGACCAGCCGCTGGGGTAGTAGCCGCAGCTGAGTTGGGCCGCTTGTTGGGGCGAGGCAATTTAGTTTCATTCGATATGGGAGGGACAACAGCAAAGGCCAGCCTAATGGAGAAAGCTTCCCCTAGACTTGCTTTTGAATTCGAAGTAGGGACTGAACAGCATGGGGCTTTTACTACTAGAAGCAGAGGCTATCCGGTAAGAACTGCGATGATAGATCTTGTTGAGTGCAGCGCGGGTGGGGGAAGCATATCATGGGTGGATCCAGCTGGTGTATTAAAGGTTGGACCGCAAAGTGCGGGAGCAATGCCGGGTCCTGCTAGTTATGGGCGAGGAGGCAAACTTCCAACTGTGACTGATGCCCAAGTAGTACTTGGGAAAATAAGTCCAGAGCAAGCTTTAGGTGGTGAGGTGCATATAGATCCAGTTAAAGCGAGAGTTGTCATTGAGAATGAAATAGCAAGCAAGCTCAATATGACGGTTTCTGAGGCGGCTCAAGGTATCGTTGAAGTTGCTAATGCCCAAATGGAAGGCATACTTCGTGTTGTGTCTGTTCAGAGGGGTTTTGATCCTAGGGAGTTCACATTGGTTGCTTTCGGTGGTGCTGGTCCACTCCACGCGAACGATCTAGCAGAGTCTTTGGGAATAGCGGAAATTGTCGTTCCGAGATTTCCTGGGCTTTTTTCCGCTCAGGGCTTGTGCCAGGCTCAGGTCTTGAACGAGTTTGTGCGTACTCAAGTTACTAGATGGAGCACGACCAATTTGGGAAGTATGCTGAGTGCGTTTAGAGCTTTGGAGGACAGAGCTATTACTTGGATGGACAGTGAAGGGATAATTGATGATGCCAGAATGATTACTAGGTCTATGGACATTCGTTACGTGGGTCAGAATTGGGAATTGACTGTGGACTTGGATGATTACCCTGAAACCGAAGCACAATTGGAAGAGGCGAGACTGAAATTCATACGATTACATCAACAAATGTACGGGCACTCTAGTGATACGGATCCATTAGAAGTTGTCAGCTTTCGTATTCACGCTTACGCAAGTGCGCCGAAACTAGAAGTCAAGAAAATTCATGAGGGCACTCAGGATAGTTCAAAAAGTTGTGTTGGTGTTAGAGAGGTGTATTTTAAAAAAGTGTCTAGATCACTCGAATGTAGAGTATACGATCGGGAGAAACTGGAGGGGGCGAACCTCATTGATGGCCCCGCAGTGGTCGAACAATTGGATGCTACAACTGTAATAAACCCTGGTTACGTTGGCGTGGTTGATGGTTATGGGAATATTTGCATTCAACCAAGTCAGTAATCTTGATTAATTTTTTATTGGTCTTCGTATAGCCTTATGATTCTTATTATGCCTTCCGAAGTGGCTTGAATACAAAGGTTACAAAGGGTGCATTCGTCTTGGTTTTCTTCGACGACAGACAACCTACCTTGATTCTCACAGAATATGTCAACTGGGCATATATCGACCAATTTCTTTACTAGGGCCTCATCAGAAATGCCCTCTGGCTTTACCTGCACTTTGATAAACATAATTTATTCTTTACGATTGGCTGTGACGGCCGTTTCAACAAGGTTTGGTATTTCTGAGATACTTTGCGCCACTTTTATGCCCGCTTCCTCCAGTAGCCGAATCTTTTCTATCGCGGTGTCCTTTTTGCCTTCCACTATGGTTCCTGCGTGTCCAAATCTCATGCCAGGCATTTCATCCATAAAGCGACCTGCCATAAAGGCTACAATTGGTAGAGCACTTTTTGTGTCCTTAACGTATTCAGCTAGTTGAGAATCCATAGGGCCACCTGGTTCAGAATAGACTACCAAAGCTTTAGTATCTGGGTCAGCTTCAAATAGCGGCATTAATTCAGCGTATGTACTCCCGATTATTGGATCTCCTCCTATACTGATTGCTGTGCTTTGGCCAAGTCCAGAAGCTGTCAAAGTGTTGCATATTTCTGTGGTCATGCCACCGCTACGGGACATCACACCTACGTAACCTGGTGCATAGGCTTTTTGAGTATCTATGGCAGTGCCGCCTATGCCTCCCATCTTTCCTTTCCCTGGTGAAATTATACCCAAGCAGTTTGGCCCAATAATGCGGGATCCACGAAATTTGGCAAACTCAATGAACCGAGCCACATCAGCTCTTGGAATACGTTCTGTTACTACAACAATGAGTGGTATATCTGCGTCGATAGCTTCTAATACCGCGTCGTTAGCAAATGCTGCTGGAACTGTGATCACGGACCCGTCCACTTCCATCTCCTCAGTTATTTGTTTTACGGTATCGAATACGGGCACC
Source organism: uncultured Dehalococcoidia bacterium (assembly GCA_964493125.1). Classification (GTDB taxonomy): domain Bacteria; phylum Chloroflexota; class Dehalococcoidia; order Lucifugimonadales; family QGNO01; genus QGNO01. Next base: position 38,797 of record CAZBMS010000006.1, read on the forward strand.
CCGTAGACATCTCTCCCTTTACGGCCAGGAGTGACTCCTGCAACTATTTGGGATCCGTAATCAAGGCACTCGCGAGTCATATTCACGGCTTCCCTGCCAGTAATTCCTTGAATTATAAACTTGAAGTTGCCATCAATTAGAATTGACATGTTAGTATGCTTTTACCTTGTGGACGGCCCTTAATGCTGCTTCATCCATTGACACAGTTCTGTCTACAAAATCTACTCCGTACTTCCTCAAAATTTTGAACCCCTCTGATTCCCAAGAGCCAGGTATCCGAAAAACCGCAATTTTTTCAGCTGGATCATGCCCTTCCTCAAGGACAGCTTTAATAACTCCTCTGGCGATAATGTCCACCCGAGTGTTGCTAACAACATTCATCATTACAGCAATCTTTTTTACGCCCGGTTTGTTCAATATGAGCTTGGTTAATTCATAAGCTTTTCTGACGCTTGGATTACCACCTATTTCACAATAGTTTGCCGCTCGTCCACCATGATTTCTTATTGCATCAAACAAAGTGAGACTGCCACCGCCGGCCCCTATAACTAGTCCTAGATCACCGTCGAATTCAACCACACGCCCAGATACTCCCCGAGTGTCTATGGAGTCTACCTCCATTCCACGTATTTCAAACTCGGTGGGGGGGCGTCCTTGACGCACTTCGCTGTGAGGGATATTCAGTTCTTTCAACAAAGGTATATGCCGGTTTATTGATTCATCTTCCATATCGACATGGCAGTCTAATGATACGAATTCTCCCGTACTTGTTTTGCCCAGTGGATTAATTTCAGCTAACGTGAGGTCGTACTTTTGGAAAAGAGTTACCAATTTAACCAATATACTGGTGAGTTTCATAAGGTCGGTGCCGGTAATCCCTAATGACGAAACTATTTCCTTGGCTTTGTAGTCAGAGAACGGTTCAATGTTTGAGATGTGGACACGTCCGAGATGTTGAGGATATATATTGGATACTTCCTCTATGTCAATACCTCCCATGTCGCTGAATAGTATTATGGGACATTTTGCGATGGCATCATAGGTGACGCCCAAATAATATTCATTTTCGGTAGAAATTCTTTTCTCTACTAGAAGAGATTTTGGTAGTTGCCCACTGATACGTAAATTCAGAATTTTTGAGGCTTCGGACTTAGCTTTCGCTGGAGTATCAGCAAAATTTATACCGCCTGCCTTCATCCGACCACCACTTAGAACTTGGGATTTTAATACTACTGGCCCCCCGACTTCATGAAATATTTCTTCAACTGCGGAATCTGTTTTGGCTACTTGGCCATATGGCACTGGTAGCCCGTGTAGTTTCAGCAGTGATTTTGCTTCATACTCGTAAAATCGCATTGGTTCCTTCTACTTACGCTACGCTATCGAAATCTGAGTCGTTAATTTATTGACACTATGATTCTCAGACTAGGTGGCTAATAGGTGTCAAAAATCCTTTGGATGTCTTCTGGGTCATCTGTTTTTGTTAGTGCCAGACGCAGTAGGATTCTAGCCTTTTGAGCGCTGAGATTATCACCGGCTATGATGCCATGTTCCAATTGTTGCGATGAGCGAATCATTTGACCAGCTCCGTTACGGTTTGTTGCCACAATCATGACACCTTTTGCTCGGGCTTCCTCTAATGATTTGCCACCTACTCTTTGGAACCCTCCTGTCGGTGATCCACTTAGTCCACCACCTGCTTGCCCTCCAGCTAGGACTATACCCTTAGCCCCAGCCTCAACGAAAGCTTCGACCGCTATTCCGTCTGAATCTTGATAAGCATAAACGATATCTACTCTGGGAAGGTCATCCAAAGTGGATATGTCAAATTCGGTTTCATAGGTATGCTTTCGAGTAGATTGGCGATAAAATTTTACCTTTAAGTCTGAGTCCACATATCCAAGCATGCCAAGCTCCCTGGATTGGAAAGTTTCTAATCTGTGAGAGTTGGTTTTTGTTACTTCTCTTGCGGCTTGAATTTCGTTGTTAAACATTAGTAGTCCGCCTTTTCCTCTAGCGTCCACAGAACCTGCCAATATAAGTGCATCAAACAAATTGTTGTCAGCATCTGTTCCCATTGCTGAAGGTGGTCGCTGAGTTCCAGTTACTACCACTGGTTTTTCACTTTTCACAGTTAAATGCAACCAGTATGCGGTTTCTTCCATTGAATATGTGCCGTGTGTAACTACAACGCCGGATACCTCTTGGTCTTCCATTAATGCATTGATCTTTTTGGCAAGCGGCAGCAACTCGCTTGTTTTGATGCCACTACCCACATTCCATAAATGCTCTGCTTTTGTGCGTACATATTGGGAAATCTCGGGAATTCGCTCAAGGTTCTGATGTACGTCTAGATATTCTCCTGTTCCGTATTCAACATACGTGAGACGGGGAGAGCCCCATTGTGCAATTGTGCCTCCGGTTCCCAAAAGCCAGACTAGTGGTAGTTTGTTATGAGCCATTCTTAGGTTACCTCCAGGCGAATAAATAATTTCTAAATTTGTTACTTAGAAAGTATGCCGATTGATGCTGCTTCTTTAATTAGATTTTTTGTTTCTTCTGAGCTCAAAGAAGAGAGTGGTGGTCTCGGTGTTCCAGTTTCGAATCCCAATCGAGCTTCTACCAACACTTTACATGTGGCTTGCATTCCGTACTTTCCGGCCAGGTCTATTAATTTGGCACCTTTTTCCTGCAAAGCTGTAGATTTAGCAATGTCTCCTGCTTTAAAGCTCTTGTAAGCTTCCACCCAGATTTCTGGAGCAACACTCAAGGGCCCATCGACTACTCCAGAAGCTCCATTGATTAACGCAGATAAAAACAGGGCTCCACTACCCGTCAAGACATCGATTCCTAGTTGAGAGAATTTCCTAATGTTGTGGAAATCAGGGGCTGAGTGCTTCACACCGGCAACTAGTGGAATTTTGTCGATAAGCTCTGTCATTAGAGGTGGAGTTATTTCAACTCCAGTATATTTTGGCTGGTTGTATATGAACAATGGTAGGCCAGCGGCTTCAGATATAGCCTTGTAGTGATCTATTATGGCATCGTCTTTTGGTCTGTAGAAAAATGGTGGCACACAGCTAATCGCTTCCACTTTGGCTTTACGTGCAGCCTTAGCCAATTTAACCGCGCTGGCAGTAGTAAGTGCTCCTACGTGAATAATATTTTGTATTCTTCCTTGGGCCTGGTCAGACGATATCTCGGTTACACGTATATTTTCTTCGTCACTCAAAAGCACACTTTCACCAGTCCCGCCGCTAACCCAAAAACCGTCAACTCCAGCTTGAATGCAGGATTCCATAACGTCACGAAATGCTTGCTCATTCAGTGTGCCGTCCTGATGAAACGGTGTAATAAGTGCTGGGAAAACGCCTTGGAATTTAGTCATTAGGGTCTCCTACATAAGATGTTTGCGAGTCTACAATCACGAGATTTTAACGTCAATCTTGGTAGCTATAAACATGTTAAGTACATATAATCAAAGAGTGAAACACATACACCGTTTAATCTAAGGAGTTCTTGAAGTCCATGCTTAGGAAATTTGTAGCAGAGTTTATAGGAACCTTCGGTCTGGTTTTTGCTGGCACTGGTGCGATAATGATTAATCACATCACTGGAGGTGTGGTAACTCACGTTGGGGTAGGTTTGACTTTCGGTTCGATAGTAGCAGTAATGGTGTTTGCTACTGGTCACATTTCGGGAGCGCATATAAATCCAGCAGTCACTTTAGGATTTGCAATAACTAAACATCTACCGTGGAAACATGTGCCCTATTATCTCGGTAGTCAAATCCTGGGTGCGATTACCGCAAGCTTCATACTACTGTTACTTTTGGGTGATGTTGCGGATCTGGGAGCCACAACTCCAGCAGTAAAAAATGGCATTACTGAGTTACAGGCCTTTTCTATAGAGGTTTTGCTAACGTTTTTCTTGATGTTTGTAATTATGTCAGTTGCGACTGATGTTAGATCTGTTGGTCAAATCGCGGCTGTTGCGATTGGGGCTACTGTTGGTTTGGAAGCCCTATTTGCTGGCCCGATTACCGGTGCTTCGATGAATCCGGCACGGTCACTTGGTCCAGCCATAGTGGGTTGGACTTGGAGCAGTCAGTGGGTATACGTGTTAGCGCCAATTATTGGAGCTTCCGCTGCCTCAATGGTTTATTCTTGGCTACGGGGTCAAGAGAATTATGTTGGGACGGGTTAACCCTAAGCGTAAGGTCCTAAATGTATGCCCCCTAGAATGTGTATGTGACCGTGTTTGACGCTTTGCATCGCATCGTGCCCAAAATTTGACAAGAGCCGGTGTCCATTCGGGCATTCTTGTTTGCCAACCTTAGTTGCCACCGAAGCAACTTGAGACATAATCGGGCTGTTCCACAATTGTTCTTGACTCATGTGAACTTTTGGTATTGCGAGCAGCATGGTAGGAACCCATCTCAGCCGATTACGGAAAACTAGAACGTCATCATCTTCATAAATTATTACGCTTGGCTCTACCCCCGCGACAATGTTACAAAAGACACAAGGTTTGTATTCTGAACTAGTAGGCTTATCTTCTGGATTTGTAGTAATTGGTTTTAGTACCTTTCTTTGATTTTATACTTGCACCTTTATCACGAAAGTCCGGCGCTATTATCGGAAACCATGAAACTATACTTATGTCTTTCAGTCTAGATTGCACTGGGGTAGGGAGATGATCTTCCATGAAGTCGCGAAGTGTGATTATGGTTGGAAGTCTTGCTTCCTGTCTGTGCACTATGATTTGATACAATTTTTCCTCTGCCCACGGCGTGCTGCTGTGAGAGCCAAGGTCGTCTAACACTAGATAGGGAGACGTCCTTACATCCTCGAAAAGTTGGTCGTAAGTTACAGAACTTTGCGGGCTGAACGTGTATCTCAGGTGGTCAAGCAAATCTGGCACAAATGCGAAGCAAACATATTCACCTTTACTTTCAATCTCACGTACAACGGCGATGGCGAGATGGGTTTTTCCGCTGCCTTCTGGGCCAACAAATACTAGCCATCCAGATGGCTCTTCGGCAAACAATTTCGCTGCACTGAAAGCCCTTTGCAAACTTTCTTGCCCAGTAGGCTCAGCCCTATTACCCTTTGTGTCGAAATTACTAAATGTCATCCTAGATTTTAGTTCCGACTTTATCCTGTCCAATTGCCAGTGAGTAGAAGTAACACTCTGATCTCCAAGAGACACGTGGGTTACAACATTCTTGTCTTCAAGCCTGGCTCTTAATTGTGGTTCTAGTTGTCTAACTGGCACGCTTAAAGCTATTACGGTAGGTAGTTGACTATTAAATCTATGACTTAATATTTGGTTAAGCTTTTCTTGTGCCCAGGGGGTGGTCGCGTGCGAGCCCAAATCATCTAAAGCGAGAACTGGCACAGTACGCAAATGTTCAAATAGTTGGTCGTAAGATATCTCTGTACTTGGAGTAAATGTGGATCTCAAATGGTCTAGTAGATCTGGCACTGATATGTAGAACGCTTGTAAGTCTTGATCAATTACTTTTGTGATGATCGCTGCCAAAAAGTGAGTTTTGCCAGAGCCACTAGCCCCAGTCATTAACAACCAGGTTTCCGGTTTGTCGGCATATGATAGAGCGGCCTCGTATGCCTGCGAGTATCGTTTTTGTGTTTGGGTATCTTCAGATTTACCAGTAGAAGTTAGCGATGCGAACGTGAATCTAGTGAGCCCCCCGAGATTACTCTGGCGCTGCAGCCTCGTAATCTTTTGTGATTGGGTTATTTGATTTTGGCAAGAACACGGGAAAGCTTTGCCAAAGTTTGGGTGCCCAACTTCGACTTCCTGTCTAATCCAACGGTTACCACCACATAACACACAATCAATTTTTTTAGATTGGTCTTTATCGTGCGAGGTGGCCGTACCTTCTGAGATATTCTTCGGGGTCAGTCGTTTTAGAATGTCTCCCAGGCTTTCCATCGTCCCTTCCTTCTGTTATCCATCTGTCCAATATTTTCTCAATGTATCGCCAGCTTCTATGATTCAAAGTGACTGCTATAACGAAAGC
>CAZBMS010000007.1:0-42314 GCA_964493125.1 uncultured Dehalococcoidia bacterium
TTGGAGACCGGTGCTCTACCAATTGAGCTACGGACCTCTATAGTCCCACTAACAACAAAAATAGCACCTAAGTGGCCAGGGGCGGAATCGAACCACCGACACCTCGATTTTCAGTCGAGTGCTCTACCAACTGAGCTACCTGGCCGACAAAAAAACCGTCCGGGCCTTTCGGCTACGGACGGTTTAGCAAGGAGTATGCGCTTGAAATTATCAGCGGTGCTCCTTGACCGCCCACGATCGCAGGCTAGACCATGTATCGGCCATCGTCCATCCACGAGCCTGTTTGGCATCCGTCTGGAACATTGGCCAACTCCTTTAAAAACATTAATAACGAATTAGTGGAAAAGCCGCCCAAGGACAACGTTTTCAGCAAATAGCGGGGGCAGGATTTGAACCTGCGACCTTCGGGTTATGAGCCCGACGAGCTACCAGACTGCTCCACCCCGCAGTGGAGGGATCAAAGATATTGGAGATAAGAACAAGGTTCAACCCCGAATCTCATACTAGACAATGACTGAAATAACATAGACCATATCGAGCTCAGCGGAATATTTCATATACCAAAAAATCTAAAAAAAACTTTAACAAAGTTAAGATTTAGCTTAGTTCCTGGAGTTGATGCTTAGTATTGCTAGATTTATTCTTTCTGATATCACGGGACGTGGCGCAGTTCGGTAGCGCACCTGAATGGGGTTCAGGGGGTCGCCGGTTCGAATCCGGCCGTCCCGATTTAATGTCAATTAAAGCATCTATTAATTTTTATAAAAATCACCCTTACGGCATAAACCATGTACATAGAAAAACCATTACGTAGCCTAGGCGAATTCGGTCTCGGAGTTTTGATATACGGCCTGACCTTTGTCGTATGCGGGCTCGTTGTCATAATGATATTGTTTCCACAAGCCTTACTAATAGAAGGATTGGATGTCTCAGGATTTCCTAGATTTCATTCTAGCATCAACGGAATTACCACTTTAGTACTCGGCTTAGGTTTTATTGCCATCCGAAGTGGCCGAATTAAAATCCACCTCCGCCTGATGTCTCTATCGTTCGTGCTATCATGTTTATTTTTAACTTCTTACGTGATATACCACTCTCAAGCTTCACCAACTCACTTTGGGGGAAAAGGGTGGGTACGGCCATTCTACTTCAGTATTTTATTGTCCCATATCTCCCTAGCTATCGCCGTACTCCCTATGGCACTTTTTACTATTTCACGTGCCTTACGAGGAGAATTATATAAGCATCGTAGGATTGCACGCTGGACTTTACCTATTTGGATGTACGTCACACTTACCGGTGTTATGGTTTATTGGATGATGCTCCCCTACTACAATTATTGATCCTATCGCGAAATTGGTGAGCTTAGGTTTTTCTGGAAAAATTCAAGCAATTGTCCATATGCGTGAACTCGGTTCTCTGGAAGGCGGAAACCATGTCCTTCGTTGGGGTAAGAGTGAAATTCTACTGGATTACCCTTTTCTCGGAGAGCAAGAGCTAATTCCTCCGACTGCACAAAAGGAGCCCTCCTGTCCAGCTCTCCGTGCATAATTAAAAATGGTATGTCCGTGCGAATTTTATCTAGATGTCGGATAGAGGCTGTATGCTCGAAAAGATCTGGATTTTCACCAGGTTTGAATCCAAAATGTCCCTCTATGACCCAAAACTGCATCATACGATCGCCTTTCTCATATGCACCCTCCCAATCGTAGATACCATATAATGGTGCTGCAGCGTGAAAGGGGCTAGAATCGCGGGTCAGTGCAGCCAGGGTCATGATTCCCCCATAACTCCCACCATATATCCCGACTTTGCCATTTGTATATGGAAGGCTTGTAAGATATTCAGCAGCGGAAACCGCATCCCAACCCTGGCCTGCGGCCCACTCACCCTCCGCCAGATCCTGGAATTGCCTCCCGTGGCCTGCACTTCCTCGATACTCGATTGCTAAGATCACAAAACCCTGTTTGGCCAAAAAATGCTCTAGTGGATGGAATCCGTTTCCGTACGCATTGTTCCCACCACCGTGAACTTGTACAAGGGAGGGATACTGGACAGAGGGATCGAAGTCTGGAGGGAGATACAGGTACCCCAGAATATATTTACCATCCTTGGCTCTGAAAGCTAACTTTTGAGATGCTTTCACACCTTTATAGGGCCGGAACCATTTGGTAATTTGAACCGGAGAGCCTCCCTCTAGGTTCATTCTGTGGATTTCTCCACCCCGTACTGGTGTGGAACGTACATATGCAATAAAAGAACCGTCACCACTTATAGAAAAATTACGGAAAGACCCTTCTTCATAGGTTAACTTCGTAGCCACACCTCCTTCGATACCGACTCTCCATATATTAGAATCTCCTTCCCACTGATAACGAAAGTAAAGTGATTGACTGTCAGGTGACCATGCCATCTTAACACTGTTGTTGCCGTCACTCACATGGTTGTTAGTCTCCAATTTCCTGGTCTTTTGATTCCCAACATCCAGCAAATAGATGTCGCTTTGATCACCATACCAAAACTCAGATTCTTTCACGGCGTTGAATGCGATAGTATTTCCGTCTGGAGACCATATGGGAGTACTCATAACATGGAGATTAGCTGTAAGCTTCCTGGTTTCACGACTTTGGAGATCTACAATCCATAGGTCGTCTGCCCATTTTTCGCTACGATTACTTACGTAAACAATCGAATTGCCACTAGGAGACCAGACCGGCTCCCATCTGAATTCGTCCCATGGATTAGTTTCAAAAGTGATCTGTTCCGAGACCTTAGATTTCAAGTCCACTACGAATATATCTTGGTAACCAGATCGACCAGAGAAAAAGGCTATGTGCTGATCTTGGGGTCCCCATACTAAATCTCTTTCTCCCTCAGAGTCATTCGTAATTCTCTCCAAGTTCTGACCCAGGCGATCTACTATCCAGATGTCCTGATTGCCCTCCTTTGATCTAAGAAAAGCGATATGATTGCCATTTCGAGACCAAGCTGGAGAAGATTCACTCCCACCATCTTTGAGTAAGATACGCTGATCAGATCCGTCGGCATCCATAATCCAAATCTTAGAGGTTCCCGATCGGTTTGATATAAAAATAATCTCTGACCTAGTGCCAGACACTTTCACTGATCCAATTCTAGCATTATGTACAACCCCACCCCCGATATCTCCTACCAGATTCATGCTTTCGAGAGTGAGTGTTTCTTGTCCTTGCAGGGATCCAAAAATGACAAAGGTAAGCATAGCAACCAATAGAGTTGCTGATGTTTGTTTCTCAGCTAGCCTAATAGACATTCTGGTCTCCTAATCAAGGCTGTTAATTTGTAAAATAAGGCTCTGTGGCCGTCTCTGGTGGAGGAGGTGTCATCAGGCTAACAATGAACATCAGCGTTGCCGATGCTAGAAAACCTGGAAGGACTGGATCTATAGCTGCAGACCCAAATGCTTTCCAGATGAATGTTACAGTAACACCTCCAAGCATAGCAGCCGCTGCACCCTCACGTGTAGCCCTGCGCCAGTGTATTCCACAGAATACTGGCACAAAAAAACTCGATGCCATTAGTGCAGTAAAAAGTAGGACTATGAATTGAATAAGTTCACCCTCTCCTATTCCTATCAGGAGTAGAAGGACAGGCACGAAGCCCACTACCACAATACCAATTCTGTCCACTATTCTCCTGCCTTTTTCTCCTAGTTCTGGATCGATAAGCGTCTGATAGATGTCTTGTGAAAGAGCAGACCCTGCAACAATCAAGAGAGAGTCTACCGTGGACATCATAGCCGATGTGATAGCAGCCAACATTATCCCTCCAATAAAAGGGGGAAGCACTGTACGGGCTATCATAGGCATAGCCAAATCTCCAGTGGGGAGTGCGGGGTATAGAACCACTGCAACTAAAGAAAGCATGAACACCATCAGGTTTACTGCAGTAATCGCAATAATGGCCAGCAATATACCTCTCCGTATAGTTTTCATGTCACGCATGGTGTAAAGACGCACTAACTGAGCGGGAGATGATATCGATCCTAACATAAAAGCTAATCCCATCGTAAAAAGCAGGGTGGGAGGCAACCCTTCCCAGGTGAAAGTATGGGGATTGACTTCCTGTACATAGGTAAAAAGGGCATCCACACCTCCCATATGTAGAATAGCCAAAGGAAGGGTCAACATAACACCAGCCACCATGACAAAAAGCTGTAAAAAATCTGTATAAACTACTGCCAACATGCCGCCGAGAGCTGTGTAGGCAAGTAAGATTACGGTAAATCCCACCATACCAAATTTGGTAGGAATTCCAAATACTGTAGTAGCAATCAGTCCGCCGGCTACTATTTGTGCCTGTATGTACACAACTGTAGCTACAAGGATAATGACAGCGGCTAGAGCTCTTACTTTATCACTGTAATAGCGTCTGCCAATAAATGCGGGCAAAGTAAGTTCTTGGACACGAGTGAATCTAGGGGCAAGAACCGCTGCCATGAACCAGTATGCCAGCGGTAAAGAAAGAACAATCCAACCGAAGGACCATCCTGCAGTATACATAACCCCAATAGTACCTAAAAAAGTCCCCGCACTAGTATGGGTTGCCGCGATCGTGGATCCCCCCAAGGCCCATCCAAGATCTCCACCCGCTATCCAGTAATCTTCCTGAGTTGAAGTTCTCTTGAGGCTTATCCAGCCAATGGCAAAAACTACCAGAAAATAAAGACAAAAAATGAAGATTTGTCCGCTCATCACTCTGTCCAATACATCCAGATCACATAAAGAATCACTATAACGATAAAGAGCAACGGGAGACCCCAAAAAACAAATCCTGCCTCAACCATTACCCTGGTTCTCTTATATGACGCCAGCCGAAAAAAGAAATGCTACCAAAAAGGAGAATAGGAACTGCAAAGTTCAGTATGCCCATGATAGTGACCCTTTTCCCCTTATCCGCAGCCCTGATGCTAACTAAGGACGGCATGGCTGGCATCTCTGTCACATACCTTTTCCCTCCTTCATTTTCACCTATAATACGCAGATTGATTGGCAAGGATTCTATGACACTGTAACCCAAGGGCATTAGTGTCTCTATGGTAACCGTGCCAGGTCGTGCTACTACAGGGGGCCACATTACTGTTAGTATGGGGACCTGCCAGCTCCACAGATCACCAATCAATGTCTTGGCCTGATGAACATCATATATAAGTTCCAGATTACTTTCCCCTTCTATGCGCGAAATCCGGGAAATTGCGATGGACCCAGTAACTCTTCCACCCGAGGTTTGGGATAACTTGATTGTTTGCACAGAGTCAGCGAATAGAGCCCGTACATCTGAAACCTCACCGATTCCAAATAGAAGTCCAGCGAGTGGAATTTCCGACTGATCGGTATCATGTATCACTTTGTAATGTATGGATACTTGCGCAACGTCATCGCCTGTAAGATCCATAAAAATCTTTGCATTTGAAAGATAATCTTGACCATAAAGGCTTTGGGAAAAAGCTAGGAAGACAATAAGAATTGCAAGAGCACCCAGGAGGGTACGAAAATAAATCAAGATGCCCAAACTTCTTTTAGAACACGGAGTGCGTTGCCACCCATTACCTTGGTAATTTCCTCATCTCCGTAACCATTTGTCACCAGCCATCGGACAATGTTAAAAGATCCTTCTGTAGGATTTTCCAATCCTTTTACATATTCCACTTGTTCGTGTTCTTCTTTAAAAAGCTTACCGCCATCCTTATTCGTAGCTCTTGATTCATCGAGAGACAAATCACTGGCGTATGTCTGATGAAGGCCCACATGATCTCCGTATAAAGTGTCCGGCCCAAAACCAACGTGATCGATTCCCACTAAATTATTTATGTACTCAAAGTGTTCCATGAAAGAATTGATATCGTGAACAGGACGATTATAGGTAATAGTAGTATGGGGTGCCGCTTCAACTCCTATAACACCACCTTTGGCCGCACACGCCTCTAGAACCTGATCCGGAGCAAGTCGGTTTGAATCCCAGAGTGCCCTTGCACCAATATGGCTAAGCATTATGGGTTTAGAGCTTATCTCGATAGTATCCAAGCTGGTCTGATCTCCACAATGTGAACAGTCAATTAGCATACCGAGCTTGTTCATACGCTCTACAGCCTTACGACCAAATACTGTAAGACCTCCATCCCTTGGCTCCTTAAGACCAGAACCCAAAGCATTCGCCTCACTGTATGCAATCCCAAGTGCACGAATTCCTAGTCCATATAAAATGTCAATCCGATCCAGGTCATTTTCGATCATAGCCGCTCCTTCCAGAGATGCTATCCAAGCAATTTGACCTTCATGGTGAGCCCTCTCGATCTGTCCTGTTCGAGTGCAGTGGACCAGCATTTTTTGATGTGACAGGTCACATAGACGCATTCCTAAATCATGGACAATATCTTCCCACTGCCAACCATGTCGTGAATGAATAGAACCGATCCCATTAAGCAGATTGTCAAAAATTCCATCCCAACAGGATGCAGCTAAAGCCTCAAAGGCCGTAGCCATACGACCTTCTTTAACATATTCCGGAGTCTCTTTTACATCATCCGGGAATATACCAAGGTGTTCGTGGAGGGATATTAGAATAGTTTTTTCAAGGAGATCCTTGGCACGTGCTTCTTCGTCTACAGTCAGCGGAACCCTAAATGACTCTACACGATCTAACTCGGGGCAAAGATCGAAGGAACGATAGTCTCTGCCGGCAGTAAGATATTGGAAAGACCTGTATCCGTCGTAACGTTTACCTATGCCCATTTGATAAGAACTCCAGAGTAAGTTGGGATGGGATTTAAACCTTTCCGTAAAGTATTCTGTGCGCAACTCCCAAAGAAAACCTTTACTCGACAGTTGGCAACTAACAATCTTCCTCTAATGAGAAGAATGTTTATGTTGTAACAGCTTTAATTTCTTCGAAGTATGGACAATAGTACAAATATTTTTTTCTATAGAATATGTCTAAAAACCAAGCATTAATTGTAGGTGGAGGGGTCATTGGGGTTTGTTGTGCCTATTTCCTATCCAAGGCCGGCATGGCCACAACTATTGTTGATCGCGGCAACATGGGAGAAGGGGCTTCCTATGGTAACGCTGGCCTGGTAGCTGCAGGACATCAGCCTCTTAACAAGCCAAGTCGCATACGTCAATCTCTGAAACTACTCCTAGACCCTAGGAGCCCTTTGTACATACCCCTCCAGTGGAACCCGGGGTTGGTTAGATGGCTATGGTATTTACATCGTAATTCTACTGAAAGTGGTTTGACAGCCAGCATGGATGCCCTCGCCCCCCTTGGTCATATAACGCTTTCCCTTTTCGACTTATTAGTTGCAGAAGAAAATTTGGATTGCAATTACGTCAGGCAGGGTTATTACGAAATTTGCCGGACGGAGAAAGGCTTGAAAAGTGCTGAGCTGGACGCAAACATGATGCAGGATTATGGATACAACCCACATACAATCACAGGTGAAGAATTGCGGGACATTGAGCCCGCAATCTTGGATGAAGTCATAGGAGGGGTATACTTCCCCGAATCTGCCACCTGTGACCCGCACAGATTTGTAACAGAGCTTGCTGATAGGATTGTCGGATACGGCGGCACCGTTTTAGTTAACCAAGATGTTATAGAGATATTGAGTAATAGAAGCGGAGTTAAGGGTGTACGTTTGGCCAATGGAGAAGTTTTGCGAGCTAACACCGTAGTACTCGCCACCGGTGCTTATAGCCACAAGCTTACTCAAAAATTCGGATTGAGTCTTCCAGTACAGGCAGGCAAAGGATATCACCGTGATTTAGCAAACAAAGGAGAAGAAAAATCTTTTAATGTCCCCTGCCTACTCGGTGAAAGCCATGTTTTCTTTACTCCTCTAGACAAATTCACCCGCCTGGCAGGCACCTTAGAATTTTCTGGAGTCAACCACAAAATTAGACATGAACGACTTGATCAACTCAATAAGGCTGCAAATCAATACTTGGAAGGAGCGGGCGATGGCACACCTACCTCAGAGTGGTGTGGGCTCAGACCATGTACGCCTGATGGAATGCCATTTGTCGGACCCGTCCCTGGACAAGACGGGCTCTTTGTGGCCACAGGTCACGCTACTTTAGGCCTCACCTTGGGCCCAGTAACAGGAAAGATTATAACAGAGCAGGTACTGGAAGGGCGCACATCATTACCAGCAGAGCCCCTGGGTATAGAAAGAATCTGTTAAAATCACCAATGTAGGTAACCGGCATTATATCTATTTTCGAAAACCAGAAGATTATAGAGCACTACATCAATGACCTATTGGGTTGCTAGACTACTTGTTTTAAATGTATTGATTTTTCTATTGATACATCCGGGCACTCTTGTGTACGCCCTGCTAACCCTTTTCCCTCCAGCTGTGGTCGGGATCGATAAATTTTATGTTCCTACGATGCCATTCAGGCCCTGGACACTATTGACATATATGTTTCTCCACGCTGGATTTTGGCATCTCTTTTCTAACATGATAGGGCTTTTCTTTTTTGGACCCAGACTCGAATCAAGGTTGGGTGCTAGAAACTTTCTGTGGCTCTACTTTTTAAGCGGACTCGGTGGAGCAGCGCTATCGTTTATTTTTTCGTTCAGTGCTCCAGTGGTAGGAGCTTCGGCCGCAGTATATGGAGTTCTTATAGGCTTTGCGATTTATTGGCCAAGAGAGAACGTTTACATATGGGGGGTTTTACCAATTCAGGCTCGTGTGCTGGCCGCTGGCCTTGTTTGCATTAGCCTATATAGTGGTATCGCTGGCACAGGCGGGGGTGTAGCTCATTTCGCCCATATAGGCGGACTCGCAGTGGGAGCTGGATACCTGTACTGGCTAGATTGGCATCACGGAAAAGAAAGGCGCGACTTCAAGAGGAAGGTCCAATATACTCCGTCGGTTGGAAGTTCAGATCGTGAATCTATAGCACGCTGGTCTTCCATCAATCTCTCAAGTATACACGAGATCAATCGTATTGAAGTAGAATATTTGATGCTTAAGATTAACGATGGGGGAATCAAATCTCTCTCTCTTGAAGAAAGAGCCTTTCTAGATAGACTATCTAGAGAATAAATGCCAGTGAGTCAGCTTACCGTTTTACTAAGCGATTTCACCAACAGATACAAAAAATCCTGGCCCTCGTGAAATGATTTAATGAGTATGCGTTCGTCCTGTCCATGGGCACGCACATCATCCACGTCATTAAAAATTCCAGACACACCATATACTGGTATTCCAGCTCGCCTCAAATAGAGAGCATCAGTAGCGCCAGTACTCATGATCGGTACAACAGGAACACCTGGCCACATCTTTTCAGTAATCTCTTTTATAGGTCCAAGCACTTCAGCACTTAAGGGTGATGGGGGGCTAGGCTTGGGTGGTGCTACAGGGGTAATTTCTACTGCAGAACCAGTAATACGCCTTAGGGTTGCCAGCACTTCATTAGGGTCATGATTAGGCAATATCCGGCAATTTACTAGAGCCTCAGCTGTCTGTGGGAGAGCATTGTCAGCATGGCCTGCATTCAAACGGGTAGCGACACAGGTAGTCCTCATACGGGCATTGTAGTGTGGAAACACTTGGACTCTTTCCAGTGCAGGAACGTTTCGAGGATCAGCAAGCATAGTAAGGACAGCAGATCTAATATTTCCACCCTCCACCTCGGCCGTTCCATTAAAGTAAGCTCTGGTAACCTCGTTAAGCATGACTGGAAAACGGTATTCACTAATCGATAAAAGAGCATTCATGATGTCATAAATGGCATTATCTTGTCGAGGAAGAGAACTGTGTCCCCCTGAATTTGTAGCCCTAAGCTTAAAGCTGTTGTATACCTTCTCACTTGCCTGAACTGAGTTTAATTGGTGCTTGCCGTTCTTGATTGCCCCGCCGCCACCTTCGTTGAGAGCATACCCAGCATCTATAAGTTCTCTCTCGTTCTGTAGTAGCCATTGTACACCATTAAACTGACCGCCCTCTTCATCTGCGGTCAGTGCTATAATTATATCTCTATCCGGTGTAAAGCCTTCTTGTTTATACCGAATCAGGTTTGCGGTATATATAGCTGCCTCGTCTTTGTCATCAGTAACCCCTCTCCCATAGTAGTAGCCATCGGATTCAAGTAACGTCCACGGATCAATACTCCAATCCTCTGGCAAGGCTTCCACAACATCGAGATGGGCTAGCAGAAGTATAGGCTGCCTTCCGGAATCCTTTCCCCGAAGACGGGCTACTAAATTCATTTTCCGATCGTTTGGGCCCACCACATGAACATCTTCAGATGGAAATCCGGCATTAAGTAAACGAGTCGCCATGGCTTTGGCAGCAATAGTGGTTCCAGCTGAGTCCACAGTGTTGATTTCGACTAACTCTTCAAGGATATCCCGTGCCAACTCATGATGAGGGCCTAATATGTTCTCCTGGGCAGTTATAGGAGAAACAGTTAACATGACCTCGACTGCAATGGCCACAAACATTGATTTCATCAAGTTGTTCATATTTTACATCTCTGATTTCTTGTATGACACCGCCACCTCTTTTGTCTTCAGTGGGACATCGCCCATCTTTAACATCTGTTATTGTGTATAAGTAAGCGATAGCATGCAAGTTGCTATCCACCAACTAATAATTAAACATCCGTATTTAGATAGATTATCAACGAATTGCCCTAAGAAAACATTTATATGATTAGGAGAATCAAAATGCCTCGAGGATCACTCGTACTTATCCTGGCGCTCACAATCGTTAATTGCGTGTCCGTAGATACTGATCTAACACCGGAGTACGTTAGCCCAGAACCAGAATATCTCAACTCAGGCAGTTCACTATCCGAAGGTGTTCGCTATGGAGAACTACTCTTTATATCTGGAAAGCTAGGCACTAGACCAGAAAGAGGAATCGAGCCTGAAACACGTACGGCGCTTACAAAGATTAAGGATGCTCTCGAGGAATTCGGATCCTCTATGGACAGAGTGCTTAAATGTACAGTTTTCCTTGCAGACATGACCGAATGGGGGGCCATGAATGAAGTGTATAAGGAATTCTTCCCGGAAAACAAGCCTGCCCGTGCAGCAGTAGGAGTTAACGGCCTTGCTGCCCAAGCTCGCGTCGAAATTGAGTGTGTTGCAGCCGCTTAATAAGTTTGATATTAAAATACCCTCAATAATGTATATAGTAACTGACAATGAGATCTATTTGAGTGAGTAAAAAACAACTTGAGATTGCTACACTGGGAGGGGGTTGTTTCTGGTGCCTGGAAGCTGTCTATGAACTCTTGGAAGGAGTAGACATGGTGACTTCTGGAGCATCTGGTGGCCACATCGTTAACCCTAGCTACCAAGATATATGCTCTGGAAACTCCGGACATGCAGAAGTGGTACAAATTCAGTTTGAACCTGATGTAACTGACTACCGAGAAATTCTCGATGTTTTCTTCGCCACTCACAACCCTACCACACTCAATAGACAAGGCAATGATATCGGGAGCCAATACCGTTCAGTTATTTTCTATCATTCTCATAAACAACAAGAATCTGCAAAATCCAAAATCTCTGAACTTATCAAGAACGAAATATGGGAAAACCCTATCGTAACTGAAGTTCTGCCTTTTCAGGAATTTTATCCAGCTGAAAATTACCATCAGAAATATTACAGTAAAAACGGACAACAACCCTACTGTAAGCTGACCATTGATCCTAAAATTGCACAACTACGTTCCAGATTCTCTCATAAAATCAGGAAGGCTTAAAGCATACTAAAAATCAACCTTTAAAAACTCTTATCTATATCCTGGCCTGCACTGTGTAAAGCTGGTAATAACGTCCGGCAGCAGCAATCAGCTCTTCGTGCTTACCCCGCTCCACAATTTTACCGTCCTCAATCACCAAAATAAGATCGGCTCGCTGGATAGTTGAAAGCCTATGAGCAATAACGAACGTGGTGCGTTCTTGAAGCAACTGTCCCAGGCTGTTTTGTATCAGTGCTTCACTTTCTGTGTCTAGGCTCGAAGTTGCCTCATCTAGCAGTAGAATCCGAGGGTTAGAAAGGATAGCCCTGGCAATAGTAACACGCTGGCGCTGCCCCCCCGAAAGCTTTACTCCCCGCTCTCCAATTAAGGTATCCAAGCCTTCTTGGAAGCGATCAGTGAATTCGGTTACATAGGCCTGCCGAGCAGCAGATTCTACATCCTCATTCGAAGCGTCCGGCCTGGCAAACAAAATGTTTTCTCTGATAGTGCCATCAAAGAGGAAGTCGTCTTGGAGTACCAACCCAAGTTGTTTCCGATAACCAGCCAATCGCACAGTGGCAAGGTCGATACCGTCAATTAGTACTCGGCCAGAGTCTGGGGTAAGGAATGTGGCCGCTAATCCAGCCAAGGTTGACTTTCCAGATCCAGAACTTCCCACCAAGGCAATAACACTTCCGGGATCCGCCTCAAAATTGATACCCTCGAGTACCGGCTTATCCTCTTCGTAAGCAAAGAAAACATCTTCGAAGATTACGTGGCCCTCAATTGTTGGCATCACTTCAGTACGTAGTGGATCGTCATCTTCAACAGGCCAAGCGAGAAGTTCAGAAGTTCGATCAAGGCCTGCGAAAGCTTCGGTCATCTGAGTGCCAATATTGGACACCTGGATAATTGGCGCGACCAGAAAACCCATAAACAAGGTGAACGAGAACAACTCTCCTAGAGTAAGTAAATCCTGGAGGACCATACGGCCACCGTAACCCATAATAAGCACACTGGCGAATCCCACGAACAGAGTTCCGAAACTGGTGACTGTGCTAGATGTTGTAAGTGTAGTCCTCACATTATCAAAAATACGGAGAACACCATCCTCAAATATTTTGCCTTCCTTGTCTGTGGCGTGGAAACCCTTGATCACCCTGATTCCACTCAGGGATTCCGTGAGCCTCCCGGTGACTTCAGCACGAATCTCACCGCGACGACGAAAGGCGGGCCTCAATGATTTGAATGCATTAAAGGATACGACTCCAAAAAGAAAAAGTGGGACAAGGGCGAGGATGGTCATAACCGGATCTATCCGCACTAAAAAAATAAAAGCAACAACTGCAGTAACCGCACCTCCGACCAATTGTACTAGTCCGGTGCCAACTAAATTCCTTACCCCCTCTACGTCATCCATTATCCGAGAAACCAATTCGCCTGTTTTGGAGTCGTCGAAGATCCGAACTGGCAATTGGATGACGTGCTTCTGGACTTGAGCACGGAGATCGGCGATTAAGCGCTGAGCCTCAACACTAAGAAGCAGGGTCAGTAGAAATGATGTACCAGCCTGAAATGCAATAGCAACCGTCAGTAAGCCCAACAATTTAAAGAGAAGGTCGATCTGCCCTTGCACTAATACTTCATCAACCAGGTATTTGGTGGATGCTGGGAGGACAAGCCCACTTAACCGATTAATAAGAATCAGAAAAATACCGAGGAGAATAAGCTTACGACGAGGCCAAATAATATCGTGAAAAGCATTTCTCAGGCTGGCGCCCGTTATTTTACGTTTTCTGGACATATTGTTCTATCCAATAATGGAAATTATTTGCCTTCCACCGAGGAGAAATAGCCCCCAAACCACAAGTGCTAACCCCGCTATTTTCCCAAATTGCTCACCACGTGGAGCAAAAGTCTCCACACTTATCAATAACATGAGGGCTACCATCCACATTAAATTCATTAATCCAAGCCCAAAGACGGTTAGCATAAGTGCCCAGCAGCATCCTACACAGTAAAACCCATGGGAAATACCCATACGAAATGCTCCTGTTGGGCCATCACGCCAACGTGAAAGAAAATATCCCATAGGATTTCGACAATGCCTTAGGCAAGCATTCTTAAGTGGCGTTAACTGATAAGTCCCCGCTCCTATTAGAATAAACCCTGCCAAAGGCGTTGATAACGCCGCAGAAGCTCCCAACAAGCCCCATGATCGCAGGCTTAACTGTAGCAATGCCCCCACTAAACTGAAGGCCGACCATAGAACAAGGTATCCTGAACAAAATAAAGCCATCCAACCATATCGGAAGGCGCCAGACTCTATATCACGGGTAAACTCAGCAAAATTAACAATCCACGGAAAAACAACAGGAGCCATCATGACAGTCATCATGAGGATCCACATAAAGGTAGTTAATAAAATACCCGAACCCTCAATATGAATATTAGCTATCAAGCTCGTTATGCTCCCTTGACTATCCAATCAAAATTAGAATGGAGAGCATGAGTGCCTTCAGTAAAAATTGCTATTTCACCGTCATCATAACGCGTGTCTCCCTGGGCAATCACTTGCGTTGGAGAATGGATCTGATTGAAGATGTTCTGAAAAGTAACTGGCTGAGCTCGATCCCTGCCTTTGATGTCCCTTAGCTTACCATCCAGCATTCCTTCTATAACAACTTTTTTAGCAACACCTTCGTCCACGATATCTATGGATAGATTTTTTATGGGGAGCCTTTTTTCGACAAAACGATCTAGAGTTTCCCATGGACCACCCACTTGGCCAGTTATAATAGAAACGATAGCATCATGCTGATCATCTGACATATTATCATCGATTATTATCGCTTGAGTCCATCCACCTGAAATCATGTGTTGCGGACAATCGTAGGCAACAACAGCTTTTATGCCTGTGAGATCGATATCGCCGTATAATCCCTGGTCTATCCGTAGTGCCCAGTAACCGATACAGCGCTCATGCGTACATTTGTTAGAAAAATGCATATGTCCAGGACATACTACCTGACAATTACAATTCTCAAACAGAAGGCCTTTGGCCCACCATGAAACCTGGTTTGATCCATTGCTTTCATGCTGACCATTTAGATCGTGGCTCATGCCATAACTCACTTTCTTATACGATATCTTCTATCATCATTTTTACAGAAGTGCCATAACAAGGCCACTGCGAATCTTAGGTTCAAACCAAGTTGATTTGGGAGGCATTCGGCGATTCTGACGACACACTTCAATAAATTGTTCCATCGTTACCGCAGCCAGGGTGACCGCATAGGCAGCCCTACCTTCATCCACAGCATCCTGGAGCCAGACAACATCTTTATTGCTTCCTACGAAAGTTAATCTAGGGTCTCCTGGATCTTCGATCCCAAAAATTTCAGAAAAGAGATTGCGTTGTACAATATTTGCATCAATAGCATCCACAGCATTTTTTGGATCGAAAGTTTCTGGGAGTGGACACAAACGCATCCAACCTTTCTCGGCTGAGTAGATCCCAATCTGATGCGTTTCAGTGGGCTGATAGGTTTTGGTGCCAAACAATTCCGTGACCTCAAATTTTTTCGCTACTGCAGATAAAATTTCTGGATTCAGATCTTCTACCTCAGAAACAAGACGATTATATGGGTAGATGTTCATGGTTTCAGCAGGGAAAAATACCGTCAAAAAATTTTCATATCCCAGCATAACCGCTGCCGCACTGCGATGATTTCCATCAGCCACATAAGCATGCGGTTCTTGAGAAAAAAGTTGTATAAAAAATGCAATCGTCGTTGGATCATCCAGTATCCAGACCCGGTGTTGCACATCCCGGGAATCGGTAACTTCAAAATCAGGTGAAGTAGAATCAGCATGTGCCCTAAGTGTGGCCTGAATAGCACCAGACACATCATCAATGGCGTTGTTAACAGTCCCGATAATAGTATTTGTTGCTTTGATGATATCGGCCCGACCTCGAGCTTTTCCCTCACGGATGCCCTCATTACGGATAATCGATCCCTGGGGTGTGGCCTCAGTGCGAATTTGGTCTGTACGAGCCATGCCTCCTAGGCCAATTTGAGGGCCTTTGGAATGCCTTGGATCTTCAATTTCATATGCCCAAAGTATGTTTTTAATTTCTCTTGTTAAGTCACCCTTAATAAGCTCTGCCATATTAAGCTTGGCTCTAGTCAAGGACGTAGCCAAATCTTCTTTGCCAATATCGTTCAGTGAAGGTACGTCACATTGGGGCATAGTAATCCCTAAAACACTCGTGGGATTTGCTTGGACGAAATTCCAAATTTCATCGTCTCCCTGGAATTCGTCATAATTACGCGTGCTTATCCGAGCAGCGGCCTTAGAATTAACCGGGACCAAAGCTCGAGAAACAGGGGTGATCGTAATCAAGATATCCTCATTTAGTTCTTTCTCATTTTTTCGCGGACCGAGGTGCTTATGTTTAGGTTACAGACAGATCAATCTACAAAGAACCTGAACCCTTGATTAACCGTATCTGCCTTCTATGTAATCGGCAGTCTCTTGGACCCTGGGCGTTAGGAAGAGTTCGTCCGTGGGGGCATGTTCAATCATTTTTCCCAAAAGCATGAATGCACACTCTTCACTGGCGCGACGGGCTTGAGCCATGTTGTGGGTGACAATGAGAATTGTGTAATCCCCCCGCAACCCCCAAATCAGATCTTCGAGAACCTGAGTAGCTTCAGGATCAAGTGCTGAAGTCGGTTCATCCATGAGAAGCAGGGATGGCTTGACTGGCAAAAGACGAGCAATGCATAGTTTTTGTTGCTCCTCCAATGAGAGAAGGGTAGCCTTTCTATCCAATCTGTCTTTCACATCATCCCACAATAAAACTTTCTCGAGAGAACTCTGGACTATGTCGTTCTCGTCAGCCACAGATAATTTCTTGTCCCGATAATGTAGGCGATGGCTGAAAAGCACGTTATCTCTAACGGAAAGCGGAAGAGGATTTGGTCTCTGGAATACCATTCCCACTTCTCTACGTAATCGAGAAAGGTCAACCCCTGGATCGAATACGTTATGGCCCAAAACTTCAACCGAGCCTTGAATACGGACGTAGTCACCAAATCTCTCATTGATCCGGTTAATAGTACGTAGTATGGTAGTTTTACCACACCCAGACGGACCAATCAAGGACGTTATCATGCCTTTTCTTATTTGGAGACTCACCTCAAAGAGGGCTTGAAACGTGCCGTACCAAAGACTCAATTTTTTGGTCTCGATGGCTATCTGTTCATGCTTAACCAAAACGACCATCCAAATAGTCACGAGTTCGCTGATCCTTGACGGTACCAGTGTATAGTTCTTCTGTAACCCCAATCTCAACCAATTTTCCATTTAAGAAGAAAGCTGTCCTGTCAGCCAAACGTCGTGCCTGCTGCACCAAATTAGTGACCATAATAATAGTAAGCTCTTCCTTCAGATCTCTCAGAACATCCTCAATCCTCATTGTAGTAACAGGATCAACAGCGATTGAGAATTCGTCGAGAAGAAGAAGTTCGGGGTCTTGGGATAGAGCACGTGCGATTGTGAGGCGTTGTTGCTGTCCACCAGAGAGGAGACTGCCTAATGCATCGAGGCGATCCTTAACTTCATCCCATAAAGCGGCCCTTTTCAGGCAACGCTCAACTATATCGTCGAGCTTAGAGCGTTTCTTGATCCCTGAGATGCGAGGACCTAGGGCTACGTTGTCATAAACTGACAGGGGCAATCCTACTGGTAGCGGGAATACAACCCCAATACGTTTTCGCAAATTATATACATTCTTGATCTTCTGAATATCCATACCGTTGAAGTATATATGACCATTCACTGTCATAGACGAATCGAAGAGATCCATACGATTTATAGCACGCAAAAAAGATGTTTTGCCACTGTTCGCAGGTCCGATGATACCAAATATCTCATTAGACTTGATCTCCAAACTAACTCCCCCCAACACCTCTCTGTCGTCATATTTAACATGGAGATCTCGAACCGCGACCTTCGGGGGGACATTTACCATTTCTTCTTGCCTCGTAGATAAACGCGTAGAGCAATTGAAGAAGCATTCATCAAGAGCACCATTGAAATCAAGACTAATGCGACACCATAGGGAAGCACTTCGGGAACGTTTGGAACTTGAGTTGCGATGACAAACAGATGAAGTGACATAGCCATGGTCTGATCGAGGACACCTTGCGGCAAAAAGGGAAGAAAGAATGCCGCACCAGTAAACATAATAGGCGCTGTTTCCCCTGCGGTTCGTGATACCTCCAGAATAATACCCGTCAGAATACCACTTATCGAATTAGGAAGAACAACGCGCCAAATCGTTTGCCACCTTGTAGCACCCATGTTCCAACAGGCTTCCCTGAAAGCATAGGGAACTGCCTGCAGGGATTCCCTAGTAGCAACAATAACTACTGGAAGCGTCATAACAGCAAGCGTGAGACTGGCCGCTAAGATGCTAGTACCAAATTTGGCGAAAGTCACAAAAGCACCTACGCCAAATAGTGCATGAACAATAGATGGAACACCGGCTAGATTGATAATGGCCAGATTTATAATCCTGGTAAACCAATTGTCTGGTGCATACTCAGAAAGGTACACAGCCGCGGCCACTCCTACGGGAACTGAAGCTAGCAGTGCAACCGCTACTAACCAAACTGTCCCAATTAGTGCTGGTAAGATACCCCCCGCTGTCATTCCATTCTTTGGCTCAGTAAATAGAAAATCCCAGGATAGAACTGGGCCACCCTTCGAAACAAGCACACCTAGGATCAGGATGACAGGAATGACTAATAGAATAGTCATTAACAAAAAGAGAGCTCGAAAAAGCCCTTCTACTTTACGGTTATGTTCGTTTAGGGCAGTTGACGTGAACATGCTCACCGCTCTTCTCCTATCCCTCTTACCACAAGATCAGCTATAAGATTTATTACAAAAGTGACAGCAAATAAAAGAATGCCCAGTGTAAACAGGGCCTGATAGTGATCGGATCCTACCGCTGTTTCTCCAAGTTCTGCTGCAATAGTAGCTGTTAGGGCTCGCACAGAATCAAATGGGCTAGTGGGAATATTGAGGGAATGGCCACTTGCCATAAGAACAGCCATAGTTTCTCCAAATCCCCGCCCTACACCAAGAAGAATAGCCGCCATAAGGCCATTTTTAGCAGAAGGAATAACTACCTTAACAACAACCTGCCACCTTGTAGCACCCATTGCTTCGGCAGCTTCTCGGTAAGTATCAGGAACAGCCTTGAGAGCATCTTCGGCTATCGTTGTCATGATGGGAGCGGCCATCAAACCTAGTATGACCCCAGAATTCAAGGCACTAAGCCCCACCGGAACATTGAAAATTTGGATGATCAGGGGATTCATTATAGAAAGACCAATGAATCCCCAAACCACAGATGGAATAGCAGCCAAAAGCTCTATCAATACTTTCAGAGATTCCCTCAGGCGTGGTGTGGCAAATTCACTGATAAATATTGCGGCACCTAAAGAAAATGGTACTGACACTATCATCGCTAACCCGGTAACACTGGCCGTACCTGCTATGAGAGCAAGAATGCCATATGTGGGTTTTATTTGGGATGTGGGGCGCCATTCAGGAGAAGTGAAAAACTCCTTGACCTCCATGGTTCCAGTGATGAAACCAAGGCCTTCGCGTGTAATGAATACAAAGATCCCTATAATAAGAATAATAGCAGATATGCCACCCACAAAAACCAGTATGGAGACGATCTTATCTAGATACCAATCCCATCCGCGCCGATCAAGATATACCGGGCTTAAGTTACTATCAGTGCTAATTGAACTTCCTTCAGCGGGCACGGGGCCCTCTTAGGGTTTGCATTAGATCACGAACTCTGTGGGCAATTTCCTGGAATAACTTAGCGAACTGTTCTTCAGTCAGTTTTTCTTCCAAATCCGTCTTTTCAATACCCAGATCCCATTCGAGTAAAACTGTCCTGAATGGGATGTGTCGGATGTGTTCACTTACCCCATTTTCTAATACAACTACGATGTGATAGTGTGGAATAACCCCATCAAGAGATCTGAACTTCTTTGGATATTTTCTCTGAACGTCAATGCCGTTTTGGTCTAGAAATGCCTTCAATCCAGAGCCCAACCCTGTCGCCGAACTAATACCTGCACTCGAATACTCACCACTCTCAGGAAAAGCTTTGCGAGCATAACCCTCTGCTATTTGGCTCGCACAGTTGTTCAGTTGATCTAAGAAAAGGACACGAAATACTTTTGGGGGATCCAACTTTCCAGTATAAGCAAATACTGTATGCTCGCAGATATTATCGGCTTGCTCAGCAACTCGCTTGAGAAGATTAATTATGCGCAACAGTCCGAAAATATCTCGGAGTGACATCTCTTGACGTTCACCCACAGCAATAAGATCACTGAAGGCATTTTCTAGGACAGCGTCAGTTTGTTCTGATAGTCCGTGGGTATTTCTCGCCATAGCAACGTCCGCATTACGGAAAGATTTGAGCGCTTGGGCAAGACTCATGCGAGATTGCTTGCTAATTAGCTCTATATCTCGAGACACTTGGCCGGAGGGCATACCTGACAACTGTACAATTTCACGCCCCATGGTACTGGCGTAATCACCCACCCGCTCCAAGGCAATGTTAAAACGAAGTACTGCTGAGACATATCGCAGGTGGCCTGCACTCGGAGCATGGCGTACAATGAAAGCATGGCATAGTTGATCAATTTGTCTGATTTGGCTATTAACAAGCCGATCTCCCAGGATGACCTGGTTGGCCAACTCAATCCTATCACCCAAGAGAGCCTTGACGGCATCTTGTACCTGACCCTCTACTCGTTCAATTACATCTCCAACCTCGTTTCGGATCTCGTCGAGATCCTCTTCCATTCTCTTTTCATAATTCATAATAGACCATCAAGCATTTTTTTATATGAACAGTTTATTTCATACACACTTTACAGCTTGCGAAGGGGCATATCCTTTACCAACAATAATACATTGGCCAACCTCACCTAGAATCCAATTCATATAGTCAGCAATAACACCCTCCGGCTGTCCGGCCGTATACATGAAGAGTGGCCGCGCAATGGGGTATGATCCATCGACAGCTGTAGGTACAGATGGCAGAACACACTCCCCCACATAGGTAGAGACACAAACCATCTTCACGTGTTCTGTGGAATAGGCCAGCCCGCTGTATCCAATAGCACAAGGAGTGTTCTCCACAAGATCTACAACATCCTTAGATCCATGCATATCTCGAGATCCCAATTTGTATTCTTTATCAACCAACACCGTCTCTCTAAAATAGGCATATGTTCCAGAGTTATTCTGCCGGCTCACTCGAGCGATCTCGTTACTGGGACAACCTGGAACAGTTATGCCTAGTTCATCCCACGTATCTATCGTTCCGTTCTCGCCGTAGATGTCCGCAAGTTGCGCAATAGATAATTCTTCGATCGGATTATCAGAATGCAGGAATACCGCTAATGCATCGTATCCTACTATGAACTCGATTGGGTCAACACCTCTTTCTCGTGCACTCTCTAGCTCACTATCACGCATTTTACGGCTTGAGTTAGCTATATCTACAGTGCCGTTTATCATAGAAGAAATTCCGGTTCCTGAACCTCCACCGGTAACAGCAACTGCAACATTAGGGACAATCTCTGAATATGCTTCAGCCCAAGCCTGGGCAACATTAACTATGGTGTCAGAGCCTTTATTCTCTATAAGAATACGAGAAGATCTTTCGTTGTCAGACCCGAGCCCGCATCCGTATATGAATATTATACCCAGAGTTAACAATACTGATCTCATGATTGGTAGTTTTCCTTTGTTTATATGCCTGTGAGTGAAAACATCATCAAGTGCTAGGCCAGATTAGAAAGTGACAGATAATGTGGTTCTGAAAAAAACATCTGATTTGATGTTGGCTTCATCATAAGTAACAACTTCTAAATTTGGGATTACGTGGATATTGTCATGTAAACCAACGTCAATACCTAGAAGAATTAAATTTCCCTTGGAATCTTCAGCTATGGGGATATAGCTGATTTTTTCTCCACCTGGGACCTGGTCTAAAAGCCGATCCCAGCGAGCAACTAAGTTAATCTTAGGACTGGCCCTGAGTATCCCAAATGCCGAGAAAACATCTTGCTTGTCATAGGAAGCACGCATGCCGGCATTCAAGCCTGATGACTCTCGAAAATGCCTGGCAAACATGAGTCCTATCTTGCCGCGATCACCCTTGATCACGGCCATGCCTGTCAGTGTCCTGCGATCGGTATCGCCTGGTCGTTCCTCGTGCTCTGCTTCTACTTCAAAAACCAGATTACTAGCCGGGTATAGCGTCAGGGCAACTGCTACCTTTTTACCTTTGTTAGCCTCACCCTTGGTCCCCGAGCCATTCCCGACCATAGCATGGTAACGGAATTTGCGTCCTTCATCGAAGCTACCCTTAAAAGCCACGCCGAGATCTCTCGATGATCCGTATTTATATAGATCGAGCGGAGTCTTCTCTAGACTGCGGTATCCCCACTCCGATTCAAGCGTTGCTTTCGTTGGTGTAGAGGAAAGACCCATAATGATGCTATGGCGACCCCTCCTCCAACGGACCCATAGGTCTTTTATAAATGGCTCCACCTTGGCAGAGGAAGTAAAGTTGCCAGGAGAATTTGATTCAAAGCGCACACGACTATCCCACGAAGAATTGAAGCGTGTGTTGATATTCAGATAAAGCCTGCGATACCGAAAACCATTAGATCCTTCTATCTGGTCATTATGGTGACTGGTTGTCGCAAAATAATCTCCAAAAAAAAGACCGCTGATACTTGTTTCTTGAGCATGTGCATTCTTTGCAATAAGCAACGATCCGGCCACAGCCATAAAAATGCTTGCCGCTCGTATATTTAGCGATCTGCTCATTTGTATTGACGCACTCATAATAGAAAAGAGGGTGGCAAAATGATCTATAGGGACAGGGATAGATTAACGGATGCCTGTAACGAGTTGTGCGGACTTACGTAACGAGCTTGTAACAACGGATGTTAGGGAATCACCTGATTTCTTAAGGCAATTGATTCGATTTCGGATAACTTGCACGCCTGTTGATATTCCCCGGAGTTACAAGTCGTACATGTGCGTTGCCAAACATGCCCCTAAGTTCTCCGAGTGTTTCCATATTGGGATTAACTCTCAATGTTCGTGATCTAAGCAGTGGTTCTGGGGCACCATTATTGCTACCCACCGTAAGTTCAACCGGAACCATTCCAGGATTAGACATCAATAATTTTTTAGCGTCTGCAAACACACTGGCATCAAGCGATGTCCCACCAAAAACCTCAATTTCAAGAATCAGTTTATCGCTGTTCGCAACATCTTCCAGCACAATAGCTTCTTCAAGAAATACAGGCGGATCTTCCTCGTCCCGCTCTCTTCCACTGACTTTTCCAACGATAAGAACTGAAGCGTCCTGCAGGAGTGTCCCCCTGTATTTGAGCCAACTCTCCTTAAAAGCGAGAACTGTAGTAGTTCCATGAAAATCTTCCACAGTGATCTTACCCCACTCTGAACTATCTCTACGTGATATTTGCCGATCCACCTTAGTAACAACACAAGCCAAATGCACAGGCTGACCAATGTAATCCTTCAGATTTCCTGAATTCAGCCTATTGAAAGCCATGACTAAATCACGATGCTGTTCCAAAGGGTGTCCAGAAATAAAAAACCCTAGGGCCTCTTTCTCTCTTTTTAAGCGTTCTTGCTCAGGCCACTCAGGAGTTTCTGGTAATCCAGGATCAATTCTATCGATAGATACACCGCTAATATCAAAAAGGGATCCCTGTCCAGCAGCAGCCTCAGATCTGCGAGCACTAATCTCAGAGTAAGCGGTCTCGAGCCCCTCAAGAAGTTGTGAGCGATGCCCAAATGAGTCTAGAGCACCTGCGGCAATAAGAGCCTCTACAGATCGCTTGTTTAAAGCCCTTAGGTCAATCCTTTCTAGAAAGTCAAACATGGTTCCAAAATGTCCATCTTTACGAGCTATCAAGATTGACTGCGCTGCGCTTAATCCAACTCCACGAACAGCTCCCAGCCCAAATCGTATTTGGGTGGCCCCCACTGCTGTAAACTTCCACCCTGACTCATTTACATCTGGAGGAAGCACTTCGATGCCATCATTAAGTCGTGGTATATATCTAGGTAAATCACGGCATTCGCCGATGTACTTAACCACATCATCGGTATTGGACAGCACAGCTGAAAGCATGGCAGCCATGAACTCAGCCGGAAAATGCACCTTAAGCCAAGCCGTATGATAAGATAGAAGCGAATAGGCAACTGAGTGAGAAAGATTAAAACCATAACGCCCGAATGTCTCAATCTGTTCAGCTAAGCTCTCAGCAATACTTTTGTCTACACCACGCCCTACTGACTTGGTAACAAACTGAGTAAGCTCTTTTTTGATAAGCTTAGATATCTTCTTGCCCATCGCTTTACGTAGCACATCTGCTTCGGCCAGGTTGTAGCCTGCCAAGATGTTGGCAATGCGCATAACTTGTTCCTGATAGACAATAATGCCATAGGTGGACTCCAGTACGGGCTGGAGGTCTGGGTGATCGTAGCTAACCTGTTCTTCTCCCAACTTGCGCCTGATATACCTATCGGTCATTCCTGAGTCGAGCGGCCCCGGTCGAATCAGTGCATTAGTAGCAACTAAGTCATCAAAACGGTCACATCTCATAGCCCTTAACTTATCTATTGCTAATCTTGATTCGAACTGGAAAACACCAGCTGTTCCACCACCCGCTAACATCTTATAAACTGCAGGATCATCTCGAGGAACTTGGTCCATGGATTCATATATCTCACCACTCTCAGGATTTCTCAGTTCTCCTGATCTATTTTTTACAGATTCGACCGTATCATGAATTACAGTGAGGGTCTTTAGGCCTAAGAAATCCATTTTTAGCATTCCAACGTCCTCCAGACAATTCATGTCGTACTGAGTTACATGCATGACGTCGTTGGAATCTCCATTAGGATCATTCTTTCCGGTTTGAATACAGACCGGCACATAATCATCCAGAGGACCAGGAGCTATTACCACACCAGCAGCGTGAACTGAAGAATGTCTTGAAAGGCCTTCAAGTGTCATCGAGTAGTCAAAAAGCTTCTTATGCCTACCCCCCCTATCGTAAAGCTTCTTAACATCCTTAAGTTTTTTTACAGCCTTTTCCACTGTAAACGTCTGACCTGGAGCGTTGGGGATCATTTTGGCAATTTTATCTGTTTCAAAGGGCTCGAAACCAAGGGTCCGCCCCACATCACGGATTACAGCTCGGGATTTCATAGTTCCAAACGTGATTATCTGCCCAACAGCATCCTGACCATACTTCTCTTTAACGTAACCAATCACTTCTGCTCGGCGTTGGTAGCAGAAGTCGATGTCAATATCAGGCATCGATATCCGTTCAGGGTTAAGAAAACGCTCGAATAGGAGCCCGAATTCCAAAGGATCCAAATTGGTTATCCAAAGCACATAAGCCACAATAGATCCTGCAGCCGAACCACGTCCTGGCCCAACCGGGATGCCATTTTGTCGTGCCCAATCGATGAAATCCCAGGTGATTAGAAAATATCCCGCATATCCAGTCTCAGTTATGACACCAAGTTCGTAGTCCAGTCTCTCTTGTACAGCTTCTGGGAGTGGCTCTCCGTACCTTTTTTTGGCACCTTCAGTTGCTATATGTACTAGAAAACCATTTTCGTCCGTATGGTCTTTGGGCAAAGGAAATGCTGGCAGGTGATAACTCTTTTTAAAGCCCAGATTAACTTCTTCTGCAATTTTTAAAGTATTATCAAGCACATCGGGGCGATCAGGAAAGTGTTCGGCAATCTCTCCTGCACTCTTGAAATAGAGTCCTTGGTCATAGCGCATACGATCAGGGTCGCTTCGATCCCTCCCAAGGC
This sequence comes from uncultured Dehalococcoidia bacterium, assembly GCA_964493125.1. GTDB lineage: Bacteria > Chloroflexota > Dehalococcoidia > Lucifugimonadales > QGNO01 > QGNO01. Next base: position 25,740 of record CAZBMS010000007.1, read on the forward strand.
CAATACAAAGAAGAACATCGTGGGCCTCATGATCTTCCATTTCTAAAAAGTGAGCATCATTTGTAGCAACGACCGGCAATCCCATCTCTTCAGACAACTTAAAGATCTTGGTATTGAGATCCGCTTGGCCTTCGGAATCGTGAGCCTGAACCTCTAGGTAGTAGCGATCTTGAAATAGATTCGCATACCAGTCAGCGGACTCTTTGGCTCCTTCCCAATTGTCAGCCATAATATTATTGGCCACTTCTCCTGCCATGCATGCTGAGCTGACAATTAACCCTTCAGAATGTGCTGCTAGAACTTCTCGATCTATCCGTGGCCTGTGGTAAAAACCTTCCGTGTATCCGATAGAAGATAGTTTCATCAGATTCCGATATCCTTCTATGTCTCGGGCCAATAAAACTAGATGGTAGTAAGGTCGTTCTATCCGATTGGATCTAGTACGGTCACGGCGATCACCGGGAGCAACATAAGCTTCCATCCCGATTATTGGTTTGATACCTTCCTTCTTAGCTAGCTTATGAAACGTCCAGGCACCAAAAAGGCACCCATGGTCCGTAAGAGCTAGCCCGGGCATCTCGTATTCTTTAGCCTGGTGAACGAGATCGGTGAGACGGTTAGCTCCGTCTAGGAGAGAGTATTCAGAGTGTGTGTGGAGATGGACGAAGCTCACAGTGCTTAACTTAAAGATCCTGGTTGAGAAATAGGCTGAACACGTTTCTTGGTGGAAGAAGCGTACGACAAGCTTTCATTTTACATCGTGTGCGGAAAGGCCACAAAGTGTTGGATGTGTCAATGGCGTAACAATGCGACTTAGGGTTCAAAAAAATTGCCAATAACCAACACATATATCCAACAACCAGAGCTTAGAAAGCAAAATATCCCGGAAATCACACTATGATTGAGACATCAAATTCCTAGAAGCACAGAGATAGAAATAATTGATACAGCATTGACCTGGGGGCTATCAGAATTTGTTATGTATATTACATGCTCACTACTTTACCTGTAGCAGAATAAGCGATTGGCCCGGAGAATTACTATGAGCAATTACAGCCGACGGAATTTCCTAGGTCATGTGACTGGAGGAATGGCAGCATCATTGTCCTCTCCAGAACTCCTGAGGGGAGAGGACCTCTGTTTTCCAATTACAGGTTCCAATCTTGAATCTGAATCTCGTTTTCGCATGGATCGCCTCCGCAGGGCTACTGAGAATATGGGGGCAAATAATTTGGCAGATGAAAATTTTTGGGAGTTGGTTAAAGGCATGTTCCCTATCCGTGAGAACTTGGTAATTATGAACGCTGCCAACCTCTGTCCATCACCTCTCACTGTGCAACAACGAGTATTCGAGCTCACCAAAGATGTGGATCAAGATGCATCGTCACACAACCGTAAGAAATTTAATCGCCTGAGAGAAGAAGCTCGTACAGCACTTGCACGTTATCTGGGTGCAGACATCGATGAGATTGCAATTGTCCGCAACACTAGTGCCGCAAACGCTACAGTAGTAAACGGATTAGATCTCGGACCCGGAGACGAAGTTTTACTGTGGGATCAAAATCATCCCACCAATAGTACTGCGTGGGATGTCCGTGCTGAGAGACATGGATATACAGTTATGAGGCTGAGCACACCTGCAGAACCCATTACTGAGCAGGACCTTCTGGATCCTTTTATAAAGGCCATGACAGACCGTACACGTATAGTATCTTTCAGCCATGCCTCTAACATTTCAGGTGTACGGCTTCCTGTAAATGATATCGTAAAAATGGTCCATTCCCGGGGCGCCTTAGCTATGATAGATGGTGCTCAGAGCTACGGATGTTTAGAGGTGGATCTTCACAATATCGGATGTGACTTCTATACAGGTAGTGCTCACAAATGGTTTCTCGGTCCTAAAGAGGCTGGGGTTCTGTACGTACGTAATGAGGTCCAGGCAGACCTTTGGCCTACTCATGTTGGAGTTGGTTGGGCTAACGCTGTTCAAGGCGGAGCCCGAAAATTCGAAAACCTTGGCCAAAGAGACGACGCTGCTGTATCTGCAGTGGGCACAGCTGTAGAATTCCATGAAACCGTAGGGACAAAAAGGGTTGAAGCTCGTGTTAAGGAGTTGGCCGCAGTCTTAAAGAAAAGCTTGGCCAGCCAACTCCCAGAGGTACGCTTCCATACACCCCTAGACCCAGAGCTCAGTGCTGGAGTGGTGGTTTTCTTACCAGACGGCATTAACGCCCGAGAGGCGTTAAACACTCTTTATCTCGACCATGAAATCGCTGGTGCATCTATGGGTGGAGGTATCCGCCTCTGTCCGCACATTTATAATACGCTGGAAGACATAGAGAAGGCGGTGTATGCTATCAGTTCACTTGCTTAATATCACGTTCCAGCAAGCAAAAATACCGATTTTAAATATATAGGTAATAAATTAAGACCCCTAGTAACGATAAGCCTCTGGCTTGTAGGGCCCCTTTTTGTCCACGCCAATATAGGTAGCTTGCTCATCCGTTAATTCCGTGAGTCGGACGTCCAGCTTATCCAGATGAAATAACGCTACTTGCTCGTCCAATAACTTGGGAAGTAAATAGACTTTGTTGATGTATTTACCATAATTCTGTGCCAGTTCGACTTGTGCTATAACCTGATTCGTAAAGCTGGCCGACATAACAAAGCTTGGATGTCCTGTAGCACAGCCTAGATTCAGAAGACGGCCTTCTGCTAAGACCATAACACTGTGACCGTCAGGAAAAATCCATTCATCATACTGGGGCTTGATATTGTTTTTTCGGATACCAGGAATCTTTTGGAGGCCAGCCATATCAATTTCGTTGTCGAAGTGACCTATATTCCCAACAATCGCCTTATCTTTCATCCCAGCAATATGCTTGGCGGTGATAACATCTCTATTGCCAGTAGCGGTAATAAAAATATCGGCCTCCCCAAGAATGTCTTCAATGCGTCGGACTGTAAAGCCTTCCATGGACGCCTGAAGTGCACAGATGGGATCGATTTCTGTTACTACTACGCGGGCTCCCTGTGCCTTCAATGCTTGAGCACAGCCCTTTCCAACTTCTCCATAACCGCAAACAACCGCCATTTTACCTGAGATCATTACGTCACTTGCTCGATTCAAACCGTCGATGACCGAATGACGACAACCATAAATATTGTCAAACTTGGACTTAGTAACTGAGTCGTTGACGTTTATAGCAGGAAACAGAAGTGCTCCTGCTTTTTCCATCTCGTAGAGTCGGTGAACGCCCGTGGTTGTCTCTTCAGAAACTCCGCGGATGTTTTCAGAAATCCTATGCCATTTATTAGAATCCCTGCTCAAGGACCGATGGAGCAGATTTAATACAACCCCCCATTCTTCAGGATCGGCCTCTGTGTCAAAATCCGGCACCCTCCCAGCTTTTTCATACTCTACACCCTTATGGATAAGAAGAGTTGCGTCCCCACCATCGTCTACAATAAGGTCTGGGCCACTTCCATCAGGCCATGTTAAGGCTTGTTCGGTACACCACCAATACTCCTCAAGGGTTTCCCCTTTCCACGCCAATACTGGGACACCTTTGGGGTCGTCGGGAGTGCCGTCACTACCCACCACAACAGCGGCGGCGGCATGATCTTGAGTAGAAAAAATGTTACAAGATGCCCAACGTACATCTGCACCTAAGTTCACAAGGGTTTCTATTAGCACTGCTGTCTGCACGGTCATATGCAGAGATCCCATGATCCTAAGCTCTGCCAAAGGTTTTTGGGATCCATATTTGGTGCGTATCGCCATTAAGCCCGGCATCTCTTGTTCAGCTAACCGAATCTCTTTACGACCCCAATCAGCCAAGGATATGTCAGCGATTTTGTAATACAACCGTGCTTCTCCGGTATCGGTATTTGTTTCTTCTTTTAGGGCCATCATGTCCATCATTTACATCCTAGGTACAAAATGAAAACAAACAATTACTGACATCTATCAAGTAGCCAACAGTGATCTCTAATACCAAAAAAGAGGCTACGTTTTAATATCTAAAAATAAATTTATAAAGAGAAATCAGATAGTCTATGACCATTTGCTACAACCCATAAACTAGCCTGTAGGCCTACGGCAACTGAAGGAATTAAGAATTGCTTCAAGCTGTAAGATATATTGGTATTTATCTTTACCCGGAGCATAAAGCCATGCATCAGCCAGATAATGTCTGTCTTGGTGTTTGCAGGGAATAACTCTAGTTATTAGGGGTCCACCAGCTGGAAAAGCATCTTCGGGAGGATTGGCCCAAACCGTACGTACCTCTTCCATGACAATATCAGCTTGCTGAAGACGGCGTATTTCTATAAGCGAAAGATCAAGGACTTGAGGATATCCAAAATGACCATCGGCCACTTCTTGGCGCCAAGTGAGAATATCATCTTTAGTCATACCCACCGATCCGTAAGCTTTTTCTTCTGGTGAATACGACCGCCAGGTGATTGTAATCTGACGAATTAGCTCCGATGGGTCTGGGTTGTCATTCCGGAACATGAAAACTGAATCTTCTTGTCTTCTTTTATACAGCCTTGGCAGCATAATGCTGAACTGTCCCAAATCCCACAGAGAGTCTGCAAGTGCCTCGTTACGGCCCGTCATGAACATTCGATTCTTTACCCACTCACGATATTGGTCATTCAACAGATCATATAGGGGGTCCATCAAAGGTTCAGCTTCTATGGCGTTTCCAGATACCAACAACATCACGGTGACAGTCTGGCCTTTGGCCCATACATCTTCCACCTGGAAAACATCTGGGAGGTCGGACGAAATTTGATTTGTGGATGCCAACACTTCTTTCATCCAAGGGTCATCAGCTGTTCCAATAAGTAAAATCTGCCTAAACCGCTGTAGTCGGTCCCATTCGGGTTGGAAGGGATCCTGATGTGTTACCATGAAAGTTTTTTCGGGACGAACCGTAACGATCTTAGCCTCCAAGGCTAATTCTACTAGCTCCCCAACTACAGCCCACCGATCTTCGGACGTGCCCACAATTATACTGTTGAGTTCACCCCATGACCTGGGTTTCTCGCAACCTGAGGACAGAAAAACTAAAACTGTTACCGAAAATAGTATGGAAATTTTGCTCATGACACCTAATTCGCAAAAGAGGATTGTGGGTATTCCCTTAAGGATACCTTTTATACATACACTCCGTTCCCGTATTTGAATTAACCAGAACTGATAATATCTATTCTTAAAAATGCAAACACCTTCAGTTCCTGGTGCTTCACTATCCTGATTATTACTATTGCACCCTTCCTCCCAGAATAGTGATTTTTACACTTCACAGGATCCCTATGATAGATAAACCTTATGTAGCTAAAGTATACTGAAATATGAAGACATTATGATCTGCCGAGGGTTACCCAGTGCCACTATTGCAATCTGGTCTTTCATTATTATAGCAACCACCCCTTCTGTTCTTATTGGACAAGAAGAAAACCAACGAGATGCCACTAAAGGGTCGCTTTTGGCTATCGCGGTACCCGTAAAGCAAAAACCCACTATCGACGGAATTCTGGACGAACCTTTCTGGGAAAACATCCCCCCAATAACTGAATTCAGGCAGCGTGTCCCAGTAGATGGTGGCCCTCCCTCCGAACTAACTGAAGTGCGTATCGCTTACGATGAAGAAGCTATCTACTTCGGTCTCACACTATACGATTCTGATCCTCAATTAATCCGGCGTAGCATTTTTCACCGTGAAGGACGCATAAGCCAAGACGACCACGTCTGGATTGGTCTCGATACCTATTTGGATCGGAGGAATGGTTATCTATTCGAGATGAATTCTTTTGGTACCCAGGGTGATGCCCTAATAACTGACGAAACTGATTGGAATTGGGATTGGGAGGGCGTTTACCAGAGCCAAGCCCGCATTACTGAAGAAGGTTGGGTGCTGGAGGTTGCTATACCATTCACCACAATCCGCTATTCTACTGCAGATGCCCCAGAGATGGGTATCGCCGTTCGAAGATCCATTAGACGAAAAAATGAAGAGGTGTACTGGCCGCACATTCCACAAAAATTTCGAGGTGGATTTAGGCACGTGTCGCAATACGCAATCCTGACCGGGCTTAAGGATCTTCCAAAGGGCCGTCATATGGAATTGAAGCCGTTCGCAATCATTGGTGGACAGAAAAAATATGAAACCCAAGACACCGACATAATTAAAGACATCGGAATCGACTTTAAATATAGTATCACCCCCAATATTACAGCGGACCTAACCTGGAATACCGACTTTGCCCAAGTTGAAGCCGACAACGTCCAGGTAAACCTGACACGATTTAGCTTATTTTTCCCTGAAAAACGGGAGTTTTTTTTGGAGAGAAGTGGCCTCTTCTCTTTCGGTGACGATAGGGAGACCGAAATATTTTTCAGTCGGAGACTGGGACTTTCTAATGGCATCAAGGGAGGAGGACGTATAACGGGCCAAGTAGGTCCGATATCAATTGGTACGCTCAGCCTCCAAACTGAAGACGCTGGCTCAGGGGATGGCCTGGTTAGGGGTTCTAACAACTCCGTCATACGTATACGTGGTGATATACTGCCCCGTACCACAGTTGGAGGGCTTATCACCAGTATCTATAACGGGAACGGTTACAACCGGGTTCTCGGCACAGATGCCCAAATACGCTTCTGGGGAGGGAGTAACCTGAGAGGGTGGTTCGCTAAAGCTTGGGACTCTGAAACAGGTGAATCCAATGCGGGAAGTGTGGAAGTTAATATACGCCCAGAACGCTGGTTCGTGGTGGGAGCTGAGCTAAACAGTGTTGATCCTAACTTCAATCCAGGCCTTGGCTTCGTTAAGCGTAAAAATATGATGCGCTATCAAGGAGAGATGCTCTGGACACCCGCATTCGACAACAGCACATGGGCTCGATCACTAGCTATTGGACTCAGGGCTAGCCAGATCAATGGGCATGCCGGAGACAAACAAACCCTGGCCCATGCTTTGCCCTTCAGGTTCTCTTTCCAGAGTGGCGAGCGAATCTATTTATCCGTCCGTAGAGAATTCGAGCGTATCATAGAGCCTGCTTTCATCTCAGGACGAAAACTAAGCCCTGGCGATTATACTTTCACATCTTTTAGTGGCTCTATCAGTACAAATTCGAGTCGGGCTTTCTCAGGGAGAACAAGCTTAAGGATTGGAGAATTCTGGAATGGGACCAGGACTGATTACAGTATGTCCACCTCTTGGAAAACAGGACCCTATCTAACTCTCAGTCCATCCTTTAGCCGTCGCCAAATCAATATCCCGGTGGAAGATGGAAAATTTTCTGCGGACATCTTTTCACTAAATATTTTAGGGGCCTTATCTCGAAAAATATTTGCAAACGCACTAGTCCAGTGGGATAATATTTCTGAGGAATTACAGGCAAATATTCGGATCGATTGGATCCACACACCCGGCAGTGATTTGTTCATAGTTCTGAACACCGGCTACAATACAAACGATGTCCTTGATCCAAGAGATACACGTTGGATTCAGAATACTGGAGTTGTAAAACTCACCTATCTGAAATCCTTTTAGGCAACAACCATAATCGGATTGGTTCTATTCCGGCCCTGTTGCTCCAGCAAGATCGCTAGCCGTTGCCTCATCACCCACAATCTCATCCACCACTACGCAACACGCCACATGACCCATAACATTTGAAGTGGTACGGAACATATCCGGAATTCGGTCAATTCCAAGAAGAATGCCAAGCCCAGTAAGCGGTACACCAGCAATCTCAAGAAGAGGTATCAAAGTTATTACGCTAGCTGAAGGAACTGGAGCCACAGTCATGGCTACCAAAATTCCTGCAATGCCCGCACTGACAAGGGTGGTGACCGAGAGAGAAATCCCTGACAGGGCTGCCAATAAAACCAATGCGGACCCTTGAAATAGAGCACTGCCAGCTCGGTTTATACTTGCACCTAACGGAAGTGCTAACGATGCGACCGAAGGGGAAACCCCTAAATCCTCTGCTTCCTCAAACATGACTGGCAAACAAGCAACTGAGCTGCAAGTTGAGAATCCCAACGAACATGTCCCAATAACTCCCTTGATAAACTGACCGAGATTTTTCTTGCCCACAAATTTTACCAGAGGTAAATAGAAGAGAGATATAAATACCAGAAGACCCACAAAAACAGTTGCCACAAATAAAGAAAGACTTGCTAGAAGCCCCAAGCCCATGCCAGCCATTACAGGTGCCATTATACCAAACACACCTACGGGTGCGGTTAAAAGAATCCAATCTGTGAGTTTTAAAAACATCATTGCGGCATCTTCTGCAAGATCTACTAAACGCTGACGGCTACTATGGGGCAAAGCTCCTGCGGCTGTAGCCACCAAGAGAGTAAATACTATGAGGGGTAACAATTCTCCCTCAGATGCTGAATTGAACGGATTCGTTGGAATCAGGCTTAAGAAAAAATCTAGACTTCCAGGAATTTCCGGTGGCACATCAACCGGAGTGATAGATTCGACCGGAATTGGCCAAATCTCCATCTCCAACACAGCTTTCATGAATACTATGCCTATGGTGATGGCAGGAATGGTAGTAACCCAGAAGAACCCTAAGGTATACCCCCCCAATTTACCTATCTTCTTCGGACTCCCTAATCGAGCCACACCCGCGAAAACAGTGAGTAGCACCAATGGAATAACCACCATTTGGAGAGCATTTATGAAGAGGGTTCCTAATGGGGACACGCCCTCCACAAAACGGTCCAGAATATTAATGTCAGTGACGGCAGCTAAAAGACCTACTAGTAGACCTAAAATCACTCCAAGGATGGTGGCCAGATGATTCAAAAATTTCCTCCTTGCTGGCATTCAGTGTTTGGACACTGCCTAGTACTATCTAAGGCATACCCTGCATCGTATCCATCGACAACCTGTTCGTAATGGAAATTCATGCTATCCATTTTGAGACTGGTGCATTCGCCTCTTCAAGTGGCTGCGTTACCACATCAAGCAAATAGGGGCCTTCCGTTGTGAGCGCTTCACGCATTGCATCACCAAGTTCGTTGGGGTCCTCTATCCTACGGGCTTTCATTCCAAATGCCCTTGCAATAGCGGCATGATCTGATGTGGCGAAATCAACAGAGAAATAAGAATCTCCCCTGCTTTTTTGTCCTGCTTTGATCCAACCATAACTTGCATTATTACATACTATGAGTGTGACAGGCAGATTCAGTCTTACAATTGTCTCCATCTCTCCCATAGAGATTCCAAACGATCCATCACCCATCATTCCTACAATGCGTCCAGCATCTGGACGGGCGAAATAGGCTCCGACTACACCGGGCAGAGAGTAGCCCAAGGCTCCAAAGGCCCTAGGGCTAACGAACCAACGGCCAGCCTCGGGAAGCTGCCAATAGCAAGCTATATAAGGACAAGGAGTACCTGGGTCTGCAATAATCACTGAACGTTCTGGCAGTGCATTGAATAACTCAGTTAACAACCGCTCGGGACGAATTGGCCATTCACTTGATTCGAATAGATCAGATACTTCAGCCATATGAGCCGATTTTGCTTGTTCGATCTCAGCCAGATCCACTCGATCGCCATGACCATTAACTCCCAGCCTACTAATTTCTTCTATTAAAGCAGCAAGTGCTAACTGTGCGTCAGCATGAATGCCAACAGCAACATCATAATTTCTTCCTATTACATCACAATTAGTATCAATTTGAATAATTTTAGTTGTGCCCGGCACTGGCAATGCCCACTTGTCTGTGGTGACTGAACCAGTGCCACTCCCTACGTAGACAATTAAATCGGCTTTGTGGACTAGGTTGTGCCGCCAAGGCCTGCCACCATTACTCCCAATGACACCGAGTGAATGTGGATCAGTCTCTGCGATAGCCCCTTTTCCACAGATCGATGAGGCTACAGCGGCTCCAAGTACATCTGCAAGTGACTTAACCTCTTTCCAGGCACCAGAACGAATTGTTCCAGCACCAGCTATCAAGACAGGATAGCGGCTATCAGCCAGTAAACGGGCCGCGCGCGCTATATCTTCTGGATCAGGTGAGATACGATCCTGAGGATAACTGCTGAAGCATTTTTCAGCATATACATCTTTAGCTTGCACATCTTCAACTTGCACATTGAAAGGTAAGGAAACATGGCAAGCGCCCAAGCTACCAGTAGTAGTTTCGCGGAATGCATTTCGGATCATTTCGGGAAGCTGTTCAGCCTTAGTCGGTGCAAAAGAGTGCTTGGTTATTGGTGTGAAAATTCCCTTTTGATCTAATTCCGTAAGAGTACCCTTACCTCTATCAGCAACCGCTATATCAGACGTCAAGCAAACTAGTGGCACCGAGGAATCATTGGCTTCAGCAACTCCAGGTAAGATGTATGTTGCACCGCCACCGCTCGGGCCTTCACAAACACCCACATTCCCACTTAATCGTGCATAGGCGTCAGCCATATAGGAGGCGCCTCGCTCATCCCGTGTAAGTATATGTTGGATGGATCCAGAACCTGACAATGAACTATACAAAGGCAATGAGGTGTCCCCACAGAGCCCAAAAACAACGTCAATGCCTAATTGCTCCAGTATCTCGACTACAGCGTCAGCACCTGTCATTTTAAAGAATCTCCGCAACTGTAAGTTGCTAGTGTCACCCAGCAGTAAGTGTGATAGCTTCTTTATCTAATATGCGTCCTTAATCAAAATTTGCCGAGAGCAATAATGGAGGTCTGATTGATGCATCACGGTCTTGGTGCTCATAATCACAAATTAGAAAACGGTGCTGTGGGTCGACACTTACAAGGAAATCGACTGCGGATTGTACTCGTAATCACAGGCCTGTTTATGGTGGCAGAGATAGTCGGTGGAATACTGGCGAATTCTCTTGCCCTTCTGGCAGATGCAGGTCACATGTTAACAGATGTGCTCGCCCTCGGTTTGTCGCTCGTAGCCACGCGTTTCGCAATGCGTTCGCCCAATCCAGAAAGGACATTCGGCTATGTTCGCCTTGAGATCCTGGCAGCTCTTGTTAATGGAGCATTTCTACTGGGAATTAGTGTTTGGATCGCCTGGGAAGCCTGGAATAGGATACAATCACCCCAAGATGTCGATGGCCCATTGCTCCTCACTGTAGCCTGCCTAGGACTTATCGTGAATATGATAGGTGCTACACTGCTCCATGAACACGCAACCGATAACCTCAATGTTAGAGGGGCTTACCTGCACATTATCGGCGACCTTCTTGGTTCCGTAGGAGCCATTGGCTCCGGGATAATAATAATACTTACTGGATGGACTCCAGCGGACCCTCTGGCTTCTATAATAATTTCTGGGCTAATCCTTATAGGGGCCTGGCGACTAACCAGGGAAGCTGTAGAAGTTTTACTGGAAATGTCACCTCGACACTTAGATACGACTGAAATTTTAAATGATTTAAAGTCCATTCAAAATTTAGAAGAAGTTCATGATCTACATGTCTGGACCCTCACAAGTGGATTTGTAGCACTAAGCGCACACGGGGTCCTAAGCGACCCTGCTTGCCATCAGGTAGTCCTGGATGAGATACGGAAACGAATGAAACGGTACGGCATCGAACATGTGACATTCCAACTCGAACCAAAACGTCTACATAAAATTACTATGACCAAAGCTGAAGTTGATGTGTAAGGATAGCTTGTATAATAAATCACTCTTTCGGGGCTTGAGTGCAGGGGTCAATTTGTCACCCAAGGGATTTAGTAAATTCAAATCTATACCTACAACATGAGAGGAAACTGAATGAGCTTTCCGAAGCGTCGCCTGCGAAGACTTCGCCAGAACAAAACCTGGCGAAGGGCGGTAAGGGAGGCCTCGCTTTCTGCGAATGACTTCATACAACCTTTATTTGTAATTGAAGGGGAAAACATAAGAAGCCCTGTAGCCAGCATGCCCGGAGTCTTTCAATTATCGATCGATAATATCGTTGAAGAAGCCAAAGAAATTAATAACTTGGGAATCCCTGCAGTTATACTTTTCGGGATCCCGAACAAGACACAGAAAGATGCTCAAGGATCGGCTGGCTTCGACCCAGAAGGCATTGTCCCACGAGCAATTAGAGCCATCAAAGCAGCTGTGCCCGAACTGTTAGTTTGGGCGGACGTTTGCCTCTGCGAATATACAGATCATGGTCATTGTGGCATACTAACCAAAGATGGAAATATAGATAACGACTCTTCATTGGAGCTCTTAACCAGGACAGCGGTGACTTACGCTCAAGCTGGTGCCGACGCATTGGCCCCTAGTGATATGATGGATGGCCGGGTAGGTGCTATACGTAACGCACTTGATGTTGCAGGGCTTTCAGATACGGTTATAGTCTCATATGCCGCTAAGTATGCATCGACTTACTATGGCCCCTTCCGTGATGCCGTCCATTCTTCTCTATCCGATGGAGATAGACGTTCTTATCAGATGGATCCGTTCAACAGCGATGAGGCCCTTCGTGAAGTAGAGCTCGACATCGATGAGGGTGCTGACATTGTTATGGTAAAGCCCGCCGGACCATATATGGATGTCATCTTCCAGGTTAAAGAAGTTTTTGCAATGCCCACAGCCGCCTATCAAGTATCGGGTGAATACGCAATTATTAAAGCAGCCGCGGAACAAGGCTTGGTAGATGAAGGAGAGATTGCTATAGAAAGCTTATTGGGATTAAGGCGCGCGGGTGCTGACCTCATTATCACATATTTCGCCAAGGCCGTTGCCGAAAGCTTGAAGGAAGAAGCCTGACATGGAGAGTACTACAGAGCACATAGCCAAAGATGACGGGGAGGCAGGTTCAAGTACTAGATCTCCCTTCCTTGATGCCTGTCGCTGTAAGCCAGTAGAGCACACACCTATATGGATTATGAGACAGGCAGGACGCTATCTCCCCGAATACCGTAAAATTAGAGCTAATGTGGACTTCCTTACGCTAACAAAAACTCCAGATTTAGCAGTTGAAGTTACACTGCAACCCATTAGGCGCTTCGAAATGGACGCCGCTATCCTATTTAGCGATATCATGACTCCCCTAGAGGGCATGGGGATATCGTTGGATTTTGCTCCTGGACCTATAATTAAGAACCCCATCCGGAGTTTGGCACAGGTTGAGGAACTCCGAGTACCTGATCCGAAAGAAAGTGTGCCATTCGTTATTGAAACAGTGGAAATTTTGAGTCGTGAACTCCCCAGCTCCACTCCTCTAATAGGCTTTGCAGGTGCCCCTTTCACACTATTTTGCTATTTAGTCGAAGGTCAGGGATCCAAAACTTTCGCCACAGCAAAAGGGTTTTTGTTCTCTGAGCCCAAATCTTCTCGAATTCTCATGGAGAAGCTTGCTGAAACTACGATAGCGTATCTGCAAGCACAGGCTTACGCAGGAGCAAAGGCTCTGATGCTCTTCGATTCTTGGGCAGGCCTTTTGAGCCCTCAAATATACCAAGCTTTTGCTCTCCCCGTAGTTCAGCGTGTTATAAAATCACTGCGGAGCCTAGACATACCTATAATATATTTTCCTAACCAGGGGGCTACATTATTGGAAACAGCTTGTGACTCTGGGTCCGATGTTATAGGAATCGATTGGCGATTACCACTATCTCAGGCTCGAGATATCCTTGGCCCCGGGCTTGCGGTACAAGGAAATCTGGATCCAGCGGCCCTCTTGGCTTCTAGGGACGAATTGGGACGCCAAATTGACCAGGTTTTATCTGAAGCTGGCACTTCCCCTGGTCATGTGTTTAATCTAGGCCATGGGATTGAACGACTTACTGATCCTGACGCGGTTGCCTTCTTGGTTGACCGAGTTCATGAAGTTTCTAGTAAAGCGATTAAAACTGGAGAATGATGGATCGTAGCAATTAAGAGCTACCCAAGCCGTCTCTGGCCATAAAGGTTAATTAGGGGAGGACAAAGTGTGGACTTTTTAGATATCCGAGCAAAATCCTTGTTGGTTGCCCTGATTTTGATCAATGCATTTATAGCATTATCAACCATGCCTTATGTAGTAGTCGCACAAAATTATCCAGCTATCAACCCCGATGCTGATCAATACACACTTCCCCCAGAACCGATACGAAAGTTACTTAAAACTGACAAAAACTATGCAACCCTAAACAACATGAGCCCAAATAGAGATCACTTTGTCGTACCATTAATGACAGAGCTGTCCAATCTTAGGCTTATGGCAAAAAAAACTTACAGATTAGCCGAGCTAGAGGTTCGACCACTAACAAATCGACTCTGGGGATTGGAAACCCATGGCATCTATGGTTTGCGCTTCTATTCCCTCAGTAAAAGACGTTTCGTAGAAGCTATCCTTCCTGAGGGAATCTTCGTTAGTGATTTAACGTGGTCGCCTGATGGTTCACAAATTGCATTTTTGGCTCACCTCACATACGGAACAGAGGTCTGGATTGCTAATCCAGAAACAGGACAAACCTATAGCATCAGTGATGCTAAAATTCTTGCCACATTAGGAACAAGTACCCGGGGGCAAGGAAGCCAGCCTTCCAAAATGCTCCAATGGACCCCCGAGGGCACTTTGATTACGCTAGCCATTCCAAGTGATCGTGGCCCTGAGCCACCTCGTAATCCAATACCTAACAGTCCAATAGTTCGTCGTACTCGTGACAAACCCACCCCAACTCCAACTTATCCGTATCTTCTCAGGGACGATCATGACGAAACCCTATTCGAGTATTATACACGAAGTCAGATCGTAGAGTTGGGCAAGAAAGAATCTCCTCGCCTAATCGGCAAACCAGGCATGTTCGAATCTCTATTACTTAGTCCTGACGGAAAGCACCTTCTAACAACTGCAATAGAGCGTCCTTTTTCTTTCCGGACTTCTTATCGAGGATTTCCTCGAAATACCTCAATTATTGATAGAACGGGGCGGTTGATTGCGACCCTCGACAAACAGCCTCTCCAAGAAGAGCGGAGACGTTCTGGCTCCGAGGATGGCACAAAATTAAGGAGTGCGACATGGCGACCTGACGGTTTGGGGATCTCATATTTACAAAAAACAAAAAAAGAGGGGAGCACCATACAATCCGATCAAATAATGCTCCTTCAACAACCTTTTGCTATAGAAAAAGCATTGGTGATAGCTAAAAGCGATAACCCTATTAGTTCAGTCACGTACACACTAGATGGAGCTGGTGTATTTGGGGAAATATCCAAAGACGGAGAATCAGGCCTAGTGTATTGGAATCTGCTAGAAAGCTCTCCAGTACCAAGCTTGCTGGTTGATTTTCATGATGCTGATGATCCCATCAATCTCCCTGGTAACCTATGGACATCTCGTACTGCAAACGGCATTTCGTTTGCGTTAATGTCTTCAGACGGACGTTCAGTTTACCTAAGAGGAGATGGGCTTAAGGATGATTTCCGCCCACAACCATTTGTAGATCGAGTAAGATTGTTTGATACATCCACCAAACGGATTTTTGAAGGAGCACGGGATTTTTTTGATGAACCTCTGGTACCCCTTGATGCTGAACTCACAAGTATGATCGTGAGTCGAGAATCTATGACAGACTTTCCAGACAGCTACTTGTGGCACCAGAACGGAACCATGGATAATCTTACTAACAATATCGACCCCTTCCCCGAAACAACTTCAGTACAACGCATTAACTTCAAGTTCAATAGGCAGGATGGAACTGAGATCCATGGCCGAGTATCTCTCCCGATTAATTATGAAGACGGACAAAGAGTGCCGGCTATCTTCTGGACTTACCCACGGGAGTATGATAATGCCGAAGATTATAAGCATGCCTCTATTCGGCGACACAACAAGAACGCTTTTACACACATGAGTTGGTTACGGTGGTCGGATATCTGGCTGACCCAAGGTTATGCCTTAGTACATCCGGACATCCCTATTATTGGTGAGAATTACAACGACAACTACATAGCGAATCTAGTAGAAGCCATGTATGGAGCTATTAGAGCAGTTGATGCGCTCGGTATAATTGACATCGATCGTATTGGCCACGGAGGTCACAGCTATGGAGCTTTCGCTACCGCCAACATATTAGCCAACAGCCCTTATTTCAAAGCTGGAATTGCTGGGGATGGAGCCTATAATCGATCGCTCACACCAGCAGGATTTCAATCTGAAAGACGAAGTGTTTGGGAGGCGCCTCAAACATATATAGAGATGTCACCCTTCTTCAGGGCTGATCAAATCAACACTCCACTTCTTATGTATCACGGAGGGGACGACAATAATACAGGAACATTTCCCATGCAGTCAGAGCGTATGATCCAAGCCCTTACAACACTGGGCAAGACAGCGGTTCTCTACGTATATCCATACGAGTCACACACACCAAGAGCCATAGAGAATAAGCTCGACATGTGGTCAAGATTTATAAATTGGTTCGACAAGTATGTAGGCAAAGAAAGTAAGTAGAAATTATTTCTAATAAAAAAAGTTATTGCTAACCATAGTTGAGGGGCATGACTTAAAAGATTATTTTTTCACGCCTTCAGGGCCTGTAGCTCAGGTGGTTAGAGCGCACGCCTGATAAGCGTGAGGTCGGTAGT
>CAZBMS010000008.1:0-38414 GCA_964493125.1 uncultured Dehalococcoidia bacterium
GCCGCTACAGCAACTGTAGGCAACGCAGGAAGCGCTGTAGGAGTTGCAGTAGCTACCGGAGCAGCCTCCTCCGATGAGCCGCAGGCTATGACAGTCAGGAGTCCTGCTGCCATTCCCACAGCCACAAGCCGTCTAAGTAACGCGATTGAAAACATAGTCACCCCCGTTTAATGACACTAGCCTTTAGTGGTTGTCGGCGATAATCTGCCGATTTCCAAAAGGCGGATAACGCGCATAACGCGCACGCGCGAGCTTAATCGCACGCACACCAGCGAATTGTATGCTTAAAAATGGCGTAATGCAAGTATTTCCACACATTGCGGTATTAGGATGACGATTTACACAACCTAACAGCCTTAAGATTGCGAAAAGTGCTAGGGTGTCTCGCTTTTTCCACATTTAGTAGGGCTTAACTATTTGGCACTGGAAATGTACGATGTAGGCTATATAGGAATTGCCCTTAGTTTTGCTTTAGGAGTTATGATGAGGCTGGACAGCGCTCTGGCAAAGAAAAGACTTATTGGACTGGTATTGATGGTTTGTCTTCTAGGTGTTTTCATTTTGTTTAACCGTTTCCCGAAGCTAGATACGGTTAGAGAAGACCTCAATATTGTCACTGCCACCACGGTGGAGTGTTTTCAGGGGTTTTGTATTGAACGTGAACCAGACACTAATTTCCTAACCAGATGGTGGGAATTTTCAATCGGCTATCTCGAGCTAGTATCTATTGGGATGGCTTTCGCCTTCTTGATGGCAGGTCTTACCGAGGCCTTTCTATTCAAAGCAAACAAAGCTACTCGTCCTCCATCCAGCGGCCTGTTTAAAAGGACTTTGAAAGGTCTCGCAATTGGCCCCTTGATGAATCTTTGTTCTGCTTGCATCGTTCCTGTGTCTTCAACATTTCGTAGAACGGGATTGGGAATGGAGGGAGCCATAAGCATGGTTCAGGGGTCGGCTACTCTAAACCTTCCTTCCCTAATCATGGTTGCTCTAGTTTTTACTCCGTTGCTTGGTGCAAGTCGACTCATTACAGGTATTTTAGCAGCTTTGCTTATAGGGCCTGCAGTCGCATTGGTAATAGCCAAAAGCAAAGGCGAACCGATTCATGAACATGACGAAATGCCTGAGCCAATAGATGATGAGGAGGCTCCTTGGGGCCCAGTGCTAATTGAGGCTTTAAAAGATTGGGCTAAGTCCAGTGCAAAATTCTTTGTTCGACTGGGTCCAATAATGGTAGTTGCTGGCTTTGCCAGTGGCCTGGCTATCCAATGGGTGACACCAGAGGTTGTGACTACATACTTGGGCAATGGAGTGATGGCGGTTTTGATTGCAGCAACTTTCGGCATTTTGATAAATGTCCCCTTGCTATTCGAAATACCCCTTGTGGCGCTTTTGCTGCTACTTGGTATGGGCCCTGCGCCTGCTGCGACGATTCTATTTGCGGCCGCTGCGGGTGGCCCCGTCACCTTTTGGGGATTGGCGAGATCGATGCCCAAGAAGGCCATTTTTATGTTTGCGTCATCCACTTGGTTGATAGGTGTTTTGGGTGGTGTTTTGATCTTGGGATTTCAGGCCATAGCTCCAGACGTTAAGGCTGGCTTGAGGAGTGTGGGTTTCAGCGGATCGGAACAACTTCCGGCGATAATCAAATACGAGAAACATGAAACGGATATCCAATTCAAAGACGTTACCCTTGCTGCCGGATTGGACCACAAACATAGCCCCGTATCGGAGAAATTTACAAATGCTGAGAATGGAATGATGGCAGGAGGTGCCGTCGCAGAGGATTTTGACGGAGACGGCTGGGTAGACCTTTTCGTGCTCACTGGAGGTTCCTCTGATGCTTTGCTTTATATGAATCAAAAAAACGGCACATTTAAAGACGAAGCTTTAGAAAGGGGCGCAGCGCTTGCTTCAAAAAGTGGAATGGCAGCTGCTGCAGCTGATTACGACAACGATGGAGACATAGACATATTTGTATCTAATGACTTTCCCCCGCACGATCTTCTTGTCAATCAAGGTGAAGGCAGTTTTGTAGCTGGAGAAGTTCCTATGATGCAACCGTCAGCTTTTGCGACTAGTCCGAGCTGGGGTGATGTGAATAACGATGGATTGCTTGAGTTGGTACTAGGGGAATGGAACCCGATTCAAGCACCGATAATGGATGCTATTGAGGACGGTTTTATAGACTCAGACCCAGAACATCCTTATTGGGCACTCTGGATGTACAAAAATAAAGGCAATGGGTACCTTGAACCGTATCAATTCAGAGTGGACTCTATTAACGTATCACGTGAAAACTTTGTGTTCTCCCCAAGATTTGCTGACTTCGATGGTGACTTTAATTTAGATTTGGCTGTAGTTTCTGACTTTGGGAGATCTAAGCTTTACCTGAATCGTGGCGACGGAAAATTCGATAACGTTACTAGTCAAAGTGGAGTTGGTTCTGACGAAAACGGCATGGGATCAGCTATTGGCGATTTTGATAATGATGGTGATTTGGACTGGTTCATTTCCAGCGTTTATGACGAAAGCGCAGTTAAGGAGGGTCCATGGGGTGGATCTGGGAATCGACTTTTCAGGAACAGAGGCGATGCGTCCTTTGATGACGCAACTCTTTTTGGAGTCCGTGATGGAAATTGGGGTTGGGGTTCGAGCTTTGGAGACTTGGATAACGATGGTGACTTGGATATTTATCAGGTCACTGGCTGGGCGAATGCCGAAAAAATTAGCGTGGCAGATATCAAGTGGAATAATCAGCCAGCCCGATTATTTGAAAACTTAATGGAATTGGAAGGAGAAATCAGGTTTGCAGATGTTGCCTCCCCAGCAAATGCATCAGACAAAGGGCAAGGCAGAGGAGTGATCCTGTTCGATTTCGACAATGACGGTGATTTGGACGTGTTCCTGACTAACAATCATGAGTTCTCTATTGAGGATCAGAAAGCTATCAGGAGCCCTGCTCAGCCGACCCTTTTTCGCAACGACACATCTTTGCCCAATCATTGGATAAAGGTTACGGTTGAGGCAGAGACTCCACTGCACAGAGATGGTTTGGGTTGTAAAGTGTACCTGCGAGTTGGTGATATCACTCAAATGAGAGAGCTTCATGCCTCTACCAACTTCGTAGCTCAGGAGCCGGGGAGGATTGCCCATTTTGGACTGGGTGACTCAGAAGTGGCAGATGAAATCCGAATCGAGTGTGCAGGGGAGACAGTTGGATCTAAGAAGGGTGTAGTAGCGGATCAACACATAAGATTTAGGATTAGATTAAGCGAGTAGTTTCTCAGGCACTTTAGTTTTTTCAATCATTTCATGTCGTTGTACGAATAAAACGGACGTTCGGCTTGAATATCCCATTGTGCATAGAAGTTGTTCACATAAGGCAATAAGTCTCGTCCCAGTTGTGCCTTGGCTTTCTCTTTCTCAGTCAACGGAGTGCTCATATGTTCCTTAAGTGCCTCCCAAACGTCATTTTTGTTTACCTTGGTCATCGTCTTGTTTTCCATTACAACTTCCCCGTCGACAATAACGGTTTCTACGTCTGATGCACGGCCTCGGTATATGAGCGAATCAATAATGTTGTTTGATGGATGGAGATAAGGTTCTGTAATCCCAGTTAAATTAACTAGTACAATATCCGCCCTTTTCCCAGGTTCGAGCGTCCCTACTTGGGAGTTGAAAAGTGTCGCTTGTGCCCCATTGACGGTGGACATTTGCAGAATTTGATGGGACGTTGGGCTTGGAGTCATGACTCCTGGCATGCGATGAATCTTTTGCACCAGTCTCATTTCTTGGAGCATGTCGTTGTCGTCGTTAATCCCAGCTTCGTCAATGCCAATGCCTACGGTTACGCCCATCTCAACTAGTCTATTCAAAGGCGCAACTCCACTTTTCAACCTAAGGTTGGAGCTCGCATTATGGCAGATAATTGTCCTGGTTCTAGAAAGGATTTCTATGTCGGAGTCATTTAGCCATACTCCGTGCGCGCATGAGAGTTCTGGGCCTAGTATTCCCAGATCTTCTAGGTGTGCAAGTGGGGTTTTGTTCCAAGTGCGTAGCCCATAAATTTTCTGGTAAATGCTTTCTTGGAGATGGATATGTATGCCGGTTTTATAACGGGCTGCATACTCTTTGGCAGCTTGAAAAAACTCGTCCGAGCACCATTGAACATTTCCTGGTGCTAGAAAAATGTTGATCCGATTGTCATTGGAGAAAGATTGGTGAAGTTCAGTGAAAACATCGAAATACTCGTCTGACGATGGAGAGTTGGGGGTCACTTGTTCTTTTGCCCTGGCTCCTAATTCTGATGGAAGCGAAGCTATGAAGTTATCATCCTCTTGATAGACTAAATTGTTTTGATCGCGAAACATAAAAGAGAAAGCTGCTCGCATCCCAGATTCTTGGTATCCCTTTAAAACTTGCTTGCCTAATTTGACCTGATCTGCTGCATTTGTAGTTCCGCCAGCACCGTGATTGTGCATAACGGTTGTAATGCCCGATTCGATCATCTGAATAGCGCAGTAGAGAGTGTCGAGGTATGGGTCGGCGTTTCTCATTCCGTACCGTGCTGTAATCCAAGGCTCTAGAGCTAGGTCGGGTATGCCTAGCTGGAATGGAGTAAGTCCTATGTGATGATGAGCGTTGACCAACCCCGGAATTATTAGATGGCTATCGGAGCCGATCTCCCGATCGGGATTGTATGCTGCTTTAATATTACTGTAGCTGCCTACAGCGACTATCTCACCATCTTTTTGATAAAGCGCACCGTCCGGAATGATCTGGCTTTTCTCGCTGTCGATAACTTTTGCGACAAGATACTTACCCCGAACAATCGAAGACGACATTCGACCCCCTAGTGGACTTGGCTCCTTGGTAGCCTAATATCTTGAAGAAATATTGGCAACGTTGTTTCTGTCAAAGTTTGTTGAACTACACGAGGTTGAAGATGGTTTTGAATTTTCGATCACGTTAATGGTTAAGTTATAATCCAAGCTTATTCGCTAAATCCAAGAAGTCGTCGACGTATATGTCGATGAATGTTTCATGGCTTTTATCAACTTCAATTCTTCCGCCGAATTCGTTGAGTCTTTTTACAAAAGCTGTTTTCATTCCCTCTCTTTTAGCGGCCAGCAAATCGTATTTATGAGAAGCTACCATGAGCATATTCTGAGGTTTAAGACCTAAAAGCTCAGCAGCGCCTTTGTAAACCCTGGGGTCTGGTTTATAGCACCCAAATAGTTCTGCGGAAATCACACGGTCCCATCGCAAGTTGCCATGTTTAGCGAGACTATTGAGCATTGATAGGCTTCCGTTGGACAGCGCTGTAACAAGAAAAGAGTTCTTTAAGCGTGCTAAGCCCTTGGGGGAGTCATTCCAAGGATCTAATACTTCCCATACCCTATTTAGTCGGTCCTTGTCAGCATTGCTGAAAACGTCTATGGAAGAGTTGTCTAGGACTTCGTCTAGCAGTTCCCGATTGAGTTGGTCAAGAGTAGTCCAAGGTCGTTCACCAGATGTGACGCGATCCATAGCCGGGCGATATCCTTTCCTCCAATCAATCGCAAACTGTACCCAGTCAACGTCAACTATTCCTTTTTCATTGGCTAATGTTTGGCTCTCCCTAGATACCGTTCCGCACCAATCCACAGTGGTGCCAAATACATCGAAGGCGAGGGCATGTATATTGGTAGTCTCCATTTATATTGCAAGTACTGTGGCTGGATTATCTATGAGAATCGCCCGCACAGTTTTTTCTGTGAATCCGCGCTGATACATCCATGGCACTATCACTCTCAAAATATGACCGTACCCGTGACCGCCATATTTTATCAAGTGAGTCTTCCCACCGATGTCGTGTGACACTAAGATTTTGTTTGCATAACCCTTTTTTGTAAGTCCGGCGATTTGATCTAGCCTTTGTGCGTCGGTGGGGCGGGATATATGGGGGGCAAGCGAGTAATAAGAGAGCTCTTGGCCAAATAAGTCCCATTCGATATAACAACCATAACTGGCGATTCTTTCAAGGTCGTCCATTTCGAAGATAGTACGCTCAATGTGTCCCATGATGATCTTCTCGGGACGTGCGCCGGCTTCTAGAAGGATATCAATAATTTCTTTAGGGGCTTCTTCGTTACGGCCCGGATGGATAGATATGGCGACATTAGTTTCCTGCTGGGCAATCGCTGCCGCGGTAAGAACCTTGCGTTCATTCGGGTCGAGTGGCCACGAACAACCTAACTCACCCATTATACCCGCACGAATCCCTGTTCCGTCTATGCCGGTTGTAATGTCTGACACCAGTTTCCTGGTAATTTCTTCCACCGTCATGTCATTGACATTTGTAGGATGAGACTGGGCTACATAATACCCGGTCGCTGCCACTATATTGAGCCCCGTGGCCCTAGAAATTCTGGCTAAACCTAAAGGATCGGGCGATTCTCCTATTGTTGTAGCGTCCACAATAGTTTGACCGCCGAGCTGCCCGTAAAGTAAAGCTTCCTCTATAGCGACCGTTTCGTCATCTAGGCGTAGATTATCTAGGTGATTGTTGTAGTGATATCTTAGCCACCAGAGGTTGTCTATGGTGATAGGTTGTCTCGACATGAACCGATCACTTGCAGTTGTGGGATCTACGTAAAGGCAAGTCACATCTGACAGCAAGTGTTCATGAGGCATTGTGACACCAGCCTCTGCTGGACTGATCGGACCCAAGACGGTTTGAATGTAACTGGAGCCAGTCATATGTCTCCTCCTTAATGCCAGTATAGAGTTCTATTAAGTTTCTACGCTTAGTGCCCTTTTCGGATTATCTACAAGCATGGCTTTAATATTCTGTTCAGTAACTCCTCTTTGTCGCATCCAGGGGGTGACAATTCGTAGTATGTGACCGTAACCGTGCCCACCCCATTTTGTGAGGTTAACCTTTGCCCCCGCATCTTGGCCTAAAACTATCTGATTGATATGACCTTCGTATATCAGCCATTCAATGAATTCTATGCGTTGAGCATCACTGATCCTGGCGATATGAGGGGCAAGCGGATAGAAAGAAATGTCTTGTCCAAAGAGGTCATACTCAAGGTAACAACCAGTTTCAGCTAACTCTTTTAGTTTATGGAGATCGGTTATAGTGCGGTCTAAGTGCCCCATGATGATTTTCTCGGGACGTGTGCCGGCTTCTAGAAGGATATTAATAATTTCTTTCGGGGCCTCTTCGTTACGGCCGGGGTGGATTGAGATAGCGGCACCAGTGCTTTGACTGGCGATGCTCGATGCAATGACTGCTTTTCGCTCATCTGCATGTAGCGGCCAAGAGCAGCCGATTTCTCCTATAATTCCGGCTTTAATATCAGAGCCATCTATTCCTTCAGTAAGGTCACTAATCATATTTTGTGCCAAGTCCTCTTCTGACATATGCGGTATATCGGAAGAGTGCGATGGTTGTACGTACAACCCGGTGGCGGCAATTACGTTTAATCCTGTCGCCCTAGAGATGTTAGCTAGCCCAACAGGATTTGGAGACATTCCGGTTACGGTGCAATCTACTATAGTGTTCCCGCCCTCAAGCTTAAACATCATCGCTTCATCAATGGCAATTTCGGCATCATCTTGCTTAAGGTTGTCTAGGTGATTCGCAAAATGATACCTAAGCCAGTTCACCGTTTCGATTGTGATTAGCTCGTTTGCCATTCGCCTGTCCTCTGGAGCGGTTGGCGCTTGATAAAGAGCTGCAGCATCGGCGAGTAGATGCTCATGCATCATTGTGACACCAAGTTCCGAGGAATTGATGGGGCCTAGCACTGTTTGGATTTTGCTAGTCATTCTTGTGATTTTCTTCCTCTAGATAATCTGGTTTTTCATTATTAGCGAATGTTTATATTTCTACTCCGTGCGCAGCAGCCCAGTTATCCATATTGCCTATGCTTGGGTTGTCAGGGCGTTCTTTATAGTAGTCACGGAGGGGGTAGAATTTGTTGAATATATTCCAAAGTCCTTCCATGGGTTTGTCTGATTTATCTACTCGCAAGTTGATAATGGAAAACCCCTCAGTCTCATATACCAGGATGCCAGCCGACCGTTGTCCGTTTGGTTGTCCGCCAGCCCTAGTGCCAGCATCGAGCGATTTCATCAAGCGGACCTCTAGATCTTCGCCCTCGGAAGACACCATGCCTTCAGCCATTTCTTGAACCACGCCTTTGCCAACTAATCCGTTGCCCATCACTATCCACTGGTTGCCAACTTCATGACCCTTCCAGTCTCCGTTATCGGTGCCGGTCCGGACTGCTGTTTTACCGTAACGGTCTACTATTCCAAGTTGCCTATATTCTATATATGGATCGCTGGTCTCTAATTTCTTAAGCACTTGGTTCGCTGGGTACCCTAAAGAAAGTAACTCAATTGCCAATTGCCCGAGCCTGGGATCAGTCCGAGACTGGGTCGCTACTGCACCCATGTTTGCTTTGATGTATACGCATCTGCCGGCAACGGCCATTTCACTTGTCGAAATTGATATTCCTAGTCGACCTGTCGTCGGACATCTCGCAATAGCCGTAAAAGTATGCATTTCTGGCCCTAATGTGAACATCCTATGCTCCTTCTGTGTGTACATCGCCTATATTTTGCTCTCTTGGCTCATTTTTAATTCAAGAGGTTATTCCACGCTCGGCGGCCCATTCTGAAACCCGTCCTATCGCTGGATTATCCGGGCGCTCGCGGTAGTAAGGCACTAGAGGGTGTAGTTTATTAAAGAGCCGCCATAATTCTTTCATTGGTTCGTCGTGATCGTCGGCCCTCAGATTCACAATTGAGAAACCTTCATTTTCATGTACTATGATCGCTGCTGCTCTTTGCCCGTTAGGTTGCCCGCCCGCATTTGTGCCTGCGTCAATTGCCCTCATAAGCCGGGTTTCTATGTCTTCCTCGACAGAGGTTTCCATAGCAGATGCCATTGAATCGACAACTTCGGCGCCTACGAGATAATTTCCCATGGTTATCCATCCGTCTCCCGTTTTATGGCCTGCCCATTCGCTGTTTTTAGATCCAGTCCTGACGGCTGTGTGGCCCCATCGATCCACAATCCCTAATTGACGCCATTCTATGTGAGGGTCGCTTGCCTCAAGCTCGGAAAGTACTCTGTCGGCTGGATATCCAATCTCAAGCAATTGCAAAGCTAGAATTCCCAGCCTAGGATCGGTGTACGCCTGTGTTCCCACGGCTCCCACGTTAGCCTTGACGTGCGGAGCACGGCCACCAGTGCCCATCTCACTTGTAGTTACCGCTACGCCCAGCCGACCAGTGCGTGGGCATCTTCCTATCGCTGTAAAAGTATGCATCTCGGTTCCTAGTTCAAACATGATTAACCTCCTAGAATGATTCTGTAATGTTCTGCGTTTTATCATTGGCAACGGCTTGGTAGACCACGATTGGCCAAAGGTGATACTTAGTAAGTATCAAATATCCTTTGAATCTCGTCACGATCCTTAGTAATTGTCAGAGCCAGCATCAGTAAAATACGAGCCTTTTGGACGCTTAGGTTATCGCCGGCAATAATTCCCTTTTCTCGGAACATAGATGTTGGGATCACTCGTCCAGCTCCAGCACGGGTGGTTGCAACTACTGTAACCCCCTTTTCAGCCGCATTTGCAAGAGCGTCCATGGCGCCCGTTGCGTACCCGCCTCCTGTTCCTGCAACTGCTATTCCATCTACCCCGGCTTCAGCAAGTGCGTCTACTGTAAATGGGCTACCGCCAGCAACAGCGTAGTACGTGTCGACCCAAGGTAGCGATTCCATTTTGCTTACGTCAAACTCGGTTTGGTAAGTGTGTTTTCTTATTGGATTTCGGTAGAATACAGGCTTGAGATCCGAGTCCATATATCCTAGAAAACCCAATTCGCGGGTACCGAAAGTTTGTACTCGATAAGAATTTTGCTTTGTAACCTCACGCGCCGCGTTAATCTCATCGTTAAGCATAACCAAGGCTCCCTTCCCTTGAGCCTCAGTAGAACCGGCAAGGAGCAATGCTCCGAATAGATTGTTGTCTGCCTCTGTACCCAAGGCTGAAGGTGGCCGCATTGTCCCAGTGACCACTATCGCCTTTTCACTCTTGATGGTTAGGTTAAGCCAGTAAGCGGTTTCCTCTAGAACGGAAGTTCCGTGTGTTACCACGACACCGCTTACTCGGTCATTTTCGTTGAATATCTGATTGATTCTCTTGCTTAGGCCTAGCCACTGCTCCAAGCTTATTCCACTCCCTACCATAGCGTACTGTTCTGCTTCTACCTGTACATACTCATGGATTTCTGGAATGCGGTCTAAGTTTTGGAATGAGTCTAGTTGCTCTGCGCCCCCGTATTCGACCAACTCCAACCTTGGTTTCCCCCAAGCAGCTATTGTGCCCCCAGTTCCGACAAGGCTTACTAAAGGCAGTTTATTAGTAGCCATAACTCCTCCAAAAAACAGATATCTCAGTCATAGAGGCATGTATAAGTCTTATGCGTTCTTTCCCTTTGGCTGCAGATAGTAAGTTACTTCAAGTGATTTCCGTGTGCATCTAGGAAGGCCGTAGTTGCCTCAACAGCACGATACATGTCTTCTTCGGTGTGCGCT
The DNA here is from genome assembly GCA_964493125.1 of uncultured Dehalococcoidia bacterium. Lineage (GTDB taxonomy): Bacteria > Chloroflexota > Dehalococcoidia > Lucifugimonadales > QGNO01 > QGNO01. The sequence goes on from CAZBMS010000008.1 coordinate 10,607, forward strand.
GCACTTATGTAAGCTCGGTTAACTAGCTGTTGGCGTATGAATATACCCCTTCTTTGCATGTACGCTCTGTATGCTTGATCCATGGCCGCACCTCCTGATTGGCGGTACTCGACCACGTCTTGTTGATTCTGAGGCTGCACTTCACTGAAGTACATGCACCAAACTGAACCAAAGCCATCACATCTAGCTTTTAGTCCACGTTCTCTGATCGCCTCGTTAATACCATTTCGGACGATGTCTCCCAGCTTGTACAGGTATTCATAGAATCCTGGCTTAGCCAGTACATTTAGAGTGCTGAGCGCGGCTGCAGTGCCCAGCGCATTCCCGCCGAATGTGCCTGCTATCCGCACTGTCCCTTCCGGTGCAGCCAATGACATGATCTTGTTTTTGCCCGCGATCGCAGCGATTACATATCCACTCGCCATAGCTTTGCCGAAAACTCCTAAATCTGGAGTAACTCCATAAATTGCCTGTCCGCCTCCAAGGCCGTGTCTGAATCCTGTCACTATCTCATCGAAAATCAGGACAATTCCTAGGTCATCGCAGATTCTACGGAGCCCTTCAAGAAAATCGGGCCTCGCTATCAGATTGCTGCTATGAATCATTGTCTCAACTAGCACTGCGGCGATCTCATCCTGCTGATGTTTAAGAGCAGTCGCAGTTGTCTCTATGTCGTTGTACGGTAGGATTATGGTATTGCCATATGCATCCGGTGGTATTCCTGCGGAATCGGTAGCATATTTAGTTTGTCCGGTGTCGTAAGAATCAGGGGAGTTGTTTACTGCAACTGTATCAGCCCAGCCTTGGTAACCGCCGTCAAACTTGACGATCTTCGTTTTACCAGTGTAGGCGCGAGCTAAGCGGACTGCGTAAAGTATGCCGTCTGTACCACTTACACATAAAGCCACTTTTTCAGCGCACGGGATGAACTCGCTCAACTTTCGAGCTACCTCTACATCTCGGAAGTTTGGCATTGCAAATTGGACGTTTCCTTCGTTGATGGCTTCCGTTACCCCACTGATGATCTCAGGGGGCGCATGGCCCAAAATATGTGGCCCAGCACCGCACCAGAAATCCAAGTATTCGTTGTCATCTACATCAAATATACGAGACCCATTCGCACTTTTGATGTAGAAGGTATCTGGTGCCCACCACTTACAATTGGGCACACCAAAAGGACTGAATGACGAGGCGTCGCTAAGCATTGCTTCTGAGGTTTTTAGATTAAGGGTGTCTTCTGTAGTTGACATTATTTCGACCTCCTAACTCGGACAATCCTACAGAGGAAAAAGGCTCACTACAAGAAGGCATTGCGGGTGAGGACGAATAGAAAAGAGAGGGGTAGGCCTTATTGACTGTGGTTTGCGTTCAACACGACCTTTCTTGGTCGTTTTAGGAACAGCAATATAAAAATTGCGAATACGGCGATGCCGACGCATGCATAGAGTACATCAGTATAGTCTTGTGTTTTATCAAATATCCATCCAGCGTAAACAGGGCTGAATATCGCAACGGTAGTGAAAGTAGTAACTAGTCCTCTGAGAGTGGCAAAAGACCGTCTTCCGAAATACTCTCCGATAATTGAATAGTTGGTTGGTGAAACCCCTTCGCCATACGAAAAAAGAACTGAAAAGAGATATATCGTCCATAGGCTATCTGAGTAAGCGAGAACAAACATGGACAGCAATAGCGAGGTGTGCCCTGACATAAGGATCAAGCGTTTACTGAAGCGGTCCCCGAGTACCCCATTTAGCAGAATTAGCGGCCAAGCTATAAGAGATGCAAATCCAATAAATGCGGCTCCAGTAACCTCACTGTAACCTTTCCAAACGAAGATTGGCACCCAGTGCATGTGGATAGCGCCGATTATGAGGTAGCGTACAGTCGTACTGGTTATGATGAGCCAGTACGAAACAGATTTAAGAGCCTCAGACAGATCAAAATCAGCCTCTTCAATTCGTACCTGAGGCATCGGATTCTCAGCCTCTCTCCTGGCTCTTTGCTGGATCGCCTCAGGGGTGTCACCGTCGGGTAGCAGCCCCATAGACTCGGGAGAGCGTTTAATAAGCGCTGCGAGAGGAAGAGCGATTATCAGCACAACCGCTGCAGCGAATACGGATCCATACCGCCAACTGCTTGCTGCAACTATCAATCCTAATACAGGAGCAAAAATAGCATTGCCTAACCTCAATGAAGATGAATAGAAGCTCATCGCCCTGGTGCGATATCTAATGAACCAAAGGTTGGCAACTGCGTGCATAGAGCTGATAAACCCCATTTGGAAACCTATAGATATCATGCCCATGTAAATTATGAAAAACGGCCAGAAAGTTTGAGCCAGAGGGAGAATTAGGAACCCTACGCCGCCCAAAACTGCTCCTGTAACTATTGGGAGCCTAGGGCCATATTTGTCGATCATCCACCCCACGATAGGAGACTCTATGCTCCCTTCTAGCCGCGTCAGGGAGAAGACGAAAGACAGTTGAGCTCGTGAAAGAGCTAACTCTCTTTGTAGGGGTAGGAAAAATACACTGAGTGAGGCAGTTTGGACCGATCCCACGCAGCTTATGATTGCACCAATCGCGACCATTCTCCAGCCGTAATACATACCATCCATGCGCGTTTTTAAATTGGTGGCACCTTTCAATTGTTAACCCCTTAGAAACCCGCCGTGATAATACGCCTTGCAATCTTCACAACTCAATACCTGTGATCAACTTATAGGTTCAATAGCTGGAGGCATTTTATTAAGAGATCAGACCTATCCATTCCGTCGGGCTTGGTCGACTATGTCCACTCCGACCATCTCACTCCAGCCGGAAATTAGCTGCCTTACAACTGGTCCTGGGATTTCTTCGGAAATAGGACGACCATCCAGTTTAGATATTGGCAGAACGGAATGGCTTGTAGCCGTTATAAATGCTTCATCGCAGGTGTAAGCGTCATAAAGTTGGATATCCTCTTCTACAAGAGGAATGCCTAGTTTTTTAGCCAAATCTATTACTCTATTACGGGTGACGCCTTGGAGAATGTTCTTATCTCTTGGGGTTATGATGACACCGTTTTTCACTATCCAGAAGTTGAAAGTAACTCCTTCCGATATATTCCCATCTTGATCAAGAAGTACTGGCCAGGAATCTGGGTCTACGTCTGCGGCTTCGAGCTCGGCCAAGGCAAAGTTCATCCTGCTGAGATGTTTGATTTTGGGGTCGAGCGAATTTGTGTTGTAAGAACGACTTCTTGCAAACACGACATGACCGCCCTCATCGTACATTTTGGAGAAACGACGAAATGCTACGTAATCCACACCTACGTAAACAACTGGCGGAACCGTTTCGCTAACCGATGACCCGGATCCGCGAGTCACGTACTGCCTTAGGGCAAAATCGTGTCCATCTTTCCACATGTGCATATTGCGCTCAACAGATTCTATGCACAGTGCTTTCATTTCTTCGTACGTGACTGAAGGATCGATACGCACATATTTAAGGGACCTAAATAGTCTATCCATGTGTCCTTCTAGATCGAAGATTTTACCGCCAAAAGTGCGCTCAGCTTCATAGATGGCATCGCCCAGAGCAAAGCCTCTGTCAGATATGTGGACCTTGCATTCGCTTTTTGGTATCCAATTGCCGTTGAAGTATGCAATAAACTCAGACATCCTTTAACCTCGCTATATCAGTAAAGTTGGCTCCATCATTAATACAAGTCTTGTTCCAATATATTACGACAAGTCCTACCTTATCCATAGGGAAGCTTGTAGAAAAATGGCGGTATATTAACGATCACAGCATTGAACGCACATAATAATTACGTGTAATTTAAGTCGCTTGGTATATGTTAGAATTACCGCCACTAAAAGCGGGCGTAGCTCAGTTGGCAGAGCATTTGCTTCCCAAGCAAAGGGTCGAGGGTTCGAGTCCCTTCGCCCGCTCCAAACTTTCCAGCCTGCTGATTTGTAAGGAGAAGTAAATGTCCGAACTTAACATGCTAGTTGTAAATGGTCTTGATGTATCAGACCTTACAGAAGAGTACGTTCAGTTTCACAGCGTTGGCGGAGCGGATGTTTGGCATAAAAGCATGGGTGGACTTAGATCCTTTGCTGATGTACACAATTTTGTGGATAAACACCCTGACAAGATTATTGTCGTTAGGAATGTTAGAGAGATGCATCAAGCGAAAGAGCAAGGCCGGTTGGGTCTCCTGTTGGGTTGGCAGACGGCTAATCCTATAAGCACTGGGCGTGGAGGAGATAACGATTGGTGGGGAGATCCTACAAGGACCAATCTACGTGGATATTATGAATTAGGTCTAAGAATCGTTGGGATTGCCTACCAGATAGCCAACATCTTCGGTGGTGGTGCTATCGATGGTCACATGGGGTTGAGTAGAGCAGGAAGGGCCTTGGTTGAGGAAGTTCATAAACTTGGAATGATATTGGATGTTGGAGGCCATACTGGTGACCAGACGTCTTTTGACGCTATACAAATGTCTCAAGGATTGCCAGTTATATGTAGCCATGGTGGAGCTAGGGCTTTGGCGGATAGCCCTCGTAACCTTAGTGATGAGATGATAATGGCAATCGCTAATACAGGTGGTGTCGTAGGCATACCGGCAATAAACGACTTTCTCGTGCGCGGGAAGGAAATGGCTCACATGTCCGAAACCCCATGGGGTACGGTTGATAACTTTGTTAAGCACGTTGAACATATGAAGGGTTTAGTTGGAGCGGATCACATCGGTCTTGGACCAGACTTCACTTGGAATATGCCTGGGATGCGGGACAGGGCAATTTTCGGTCCAGAAACTATGGATGAACTGCCACGCCGTTTTGTGAAGGGATTCGAAAATATTAGCGAACTACCGAATGTTGTTGTTGCTTTACAGGAGAGAGAATGGTCCGATCAGGATATCCAGAAATTCATGGGCGGCAACTGGCTTAGGGTCTACGAACAGGTGTGGGGTAACTAGGATCAGAACCTGCTAGGATCAAAAAGTTCGATATTATGTTGAGTCTCGCCATTTACCGATATGTCAGCCATTATTTCTCCTACCGCGCTACAAAACTTGAAGCCGTGACCAGAGAATCCCGCAGCCACTGAAACCTGTGGATAATTAGCAAGAGTCCCTATGATGAAATGTTCATCAGGTGAATTTGTGAATAGGCATACAGCCATGTCCTCAGTTTCTCCGAGCGCATCTGGGAAATAAGTGCCAGTAAAGCCCCGTAACACAGCTTCGTCTTCAGGTGTTGGAGTCCTACTGAAGTTATCAGGATCAACGGCCTCCCCAAAGTGATGGAATTTCCCAAGCTTGAATCCATAACCATCAAACGAAGGAAACCCATAGAAAGACCCTTCATTAGTTGCCAAGGTGAATACTGGAAAGTTGGAAGGTGAAAAAGCTTCTTGATTTCGCGGTTTGAACCAAGCCAGAACTTGCCGTTCGGCTACTGCAAGTGGTGCAAGCTCTGGTAGCAGCTTTCCGGTCCATGGTCCAGACGTTATGATCAGTTTCTCAGCTGTGTACACTCCCCGATGAGTCACAGCACTTATACCATAGCTAGTTGGATTCCACTCTAGTAGAGGCTCTTCTTCATGAATGACGGCTCCGAGCTCTCTGGATATGGAGACATATCCTTTAATGCAGCGCTCCGGAACGAGGAAACCACCGTCTGCTTGGAAAACAGCCTTGGTTTCATCTGGAAAATTGTAACCAGGGAACCTAGATGACACCTCATTCCCTGAGAGTACTTCGTGTGTTACTTTCTGGGTCACGCAAGCTTCGAGTGTTGACTCAAAGGCGGTAGTACCTGGTAATCCTCCGTGAATGGATCCTGTGGTGTACAGAAGCTGCTCTCCCACCTTTTGCTCGAGACTCCTCCAAAGCTCGTAGGAACGACGCGCCAATGGCACATATTCTGAGCCTTCCCTAAATGCTAATCTTATAATGCGAGTCATGCCATGGGATGAGCCCATGTTATGTGGGATATTAAACTTTTCTAAGCCTAGGACTTTGAGCCCCCGACTGCTCAGCTCATGGATGGTGGCACTGCCCATGCCACCAACTCCCGCAACGATAACGTCGTAGGTATCTGTTTGTTTCACCATGATTTTATTCGAAATTCGAACATTTTGTAGAATTGAGTATAGCACTGAGTGTTGAATCGATATGAAGACTTATTGACACCGATTTGGAAGAGGCTACTGATAGCTGGCCATATTGTAGTAACATCGATGCAAATTACCTTATGAGGTTAGAAAATGTCACTCACGTTAAAAGAAGCGAATCAGATAATTGAAGCGGCAATAGCTAAAGCTGAAGAGCTCGGGATAAAAATTAATGTCGCTGTGTGCGATGGCGGTGGTAGGCTCCAGGCGTTTTCAAGAATGGACGGCGCCGCCTGGGCGGGCATGTACGGCTCTCAAGGCAAGGCAGTGGCTTCCGCTGCGACAGGTAGGGCCAGCGGGGAGTTGCAGGAACGAGCGGATGCACCGATCTATCGAGGCATAGTTTTAGCTGAAGGTGGTCATATGATTTTGAGCAAAGGAGCGCTTCCGATCGTACGCGCGCAAGAGATTATCGGGGCATGTGGAGTTGGAGGAGGGACCGCTGATGAGGATGAGGTGTGTGCCGCAGCGGGCTTAGCTGCTATAAGTGGTTAGGAATATAGGTTAATAAGGAGCAGAACATGGGAGAACGCTTGCAAGGAAAGGTAGCAATTATTACTGGATCGGCCACAGGCATTGGGCGGGCTGGATCCATTTTATTTGCCAATGAAGGAGCGAAAGTGGTAGTAGCGGACCGTAATGACAGAGCAGGCGAAGAAACTGCTGCTTTGATAAGAAATGCTGGAGGTGATGCTGTTTTTGCACACACCGATGTTTCAAAGTCTGAGCAAGTTCAGAACATGGTTGCCACCGCTTTGGATAAATATGGCAAAGTGGACATCCTTGTAAATGGTGCGGGAATCCTAATAAGAACCCAATCTCGTTTAGCTGATATATCAGATATGGAATGGGACCTATCGCTGAACACAAATCTAAGAGGAGTGTTCTATGGGTGTAAATATACGATACCGCATATGTTGGAAAGAGGTGGCTCAATAGTTAACATCTCATCAGTCGCAGGAATTGGCCCTACACCTATGGCGGCATCGTACGGTGTAAGTAAGGCTGGGGTAATAAATCTTACTTTAACTGCCGCTCGCGAATATGCGGAGAATGGGATTAGGGCCAATGCGATAGTCCCTGGGTTGGTGGATACTCCTCAAGCTAGGGGAAGTACTGGAAGCACAGAAAGGTTTGATCAGCGGGCCTCAGAGGTGGCATTAGGACGTGCAGGTCAGCCAGAAGACATAGCTAATCTGATGCTTTTCCTTGCTTCAGACGATTCATCTTTTATTACAGGTGGTGCTTATGTTATTGATGGAGGTGGAACGGTTTCTAGTTGGGCTGATTTGCGAAGGGAGCAGTAACCTTGGCGGCGATAGTTATAGCAAACACCACCGTAGTTTCAGGGAATTCTGAAAGATCGGTTTACTATGATTCAAACATAGTAGTAGAAGATGGTTTGATTAGGGAGATAAGCCAGGATGGAGATATTTCGTCTAACTACAGCGGAGCTGAAGTGATAGACGGCAGAGACAAGGCGGTTTTCCCTGGTTTCATTAATTGTCATGCTCACATTACCGCAACTATTGATAGGGGAATCACTGACGACTTCGGATTTCCTTTTCCGTTCAGATTCCCAGAGAACGTAAGAAATTTAATCAGCCAAGAAGAGCTTTCCGTATTTGCAATGCTTGGAGCCATTGAGTGTATTCGTACGGGGAGTACTGGAGTAGTAGAAGTCGCTAGTGGTATTGAGCGTTACGCTGAAGAGATAGTTAGCACAGGATTACGGTGGTTCTTGGCAGAATGCGGTGGGGACGCTGTGGTAGGACCCGGATATAAGCCTGGTGAACCCGTCACCGAATTTTCTGATGCGCAAAGAGAGAAGGTGCTAGAAAATTCGTTTGGACTGTTCGAAAAATGGGACGGTCATGACAACGGTCGTATCACATTTATGACTGGGACGACTTTGGTTGAAACTAGCTCACCTAGGCTGCTTTCTGAGATCAGGCAATTATCTGAACGAGTTGGGTGCGCATATACGATTCATCTAAACCAAAGTCGATTGGAAGTAAATACAGCCTTGGCAATGCATGGTAAGAGGCCAGCACAGTATCTTGCCGATAGTGATTTTCTAAGCCCACGGCTACTCGCTGCACATGTACGTTATCCGAATGACGATGAGATAAGACTCCTCGGAGAAAACAAAGTCGCTATATCTCATCAACCCGCGATGGCTGCGAGGCGTGGAGTGATTCCTCCGATTCCTTCACTTAGGGATGCTGGATGCACAATTTCTATGGGTACTGATAACAACACACAGGACATGGTGCAGGCGATGAGGATTGGTATGTTTACGGAACGCATTATTCGGGATGATGCTGCTAGCCCCCAGCCTGAAGATGTGTTGGATATGGCTACTATGGGAAGTGCTACTGCTCTTGGAAAGGAGAAGATGATAGGCTCCTTAGAGGTGGGGAAGAAGGCCGACTTGTTCATTGTGGACAAGATGAGAGCTAACTTATCTCCAAACATGCGAGTAGTGTCGTCTTTTGTAAATAATGGACAAGCATCGGATATAGGATCCGTTATGGTAGATGGAAAATTTATAATGCGCGAAGGCAAAATACTCACTGTTGATGAAGAGAGAATAGTACGAGACGCAGACGAAATAGGCAGGCGTGCTTGGAGACGTTTAGTTGAGAAGTATCCAAACGTCGTATTCCCAGTAGATTTAGCGCCCTAACAAACTTGTTTGGGCATAATGATGTCAAGAATGGTCTGATAGAGGTAATTTGGGTCTGACACTACTAAACTTGGTAGCATTCTCAAAAGCTCTTGCTATTTGCAACACTTGAAAGTCTTCCCGATATTTTCCTACTATCTGCAAACCCAAAGGGAGCCCATTTTTTGAAAATCCTGCAGGTATTGAGATTGCTGGTAGTCCCGTTACCGTTATTGCATAGCATGGTGCCATCCACTCGATGTAGTTTTTCAGAGACACGCCATTAATTTCACTAATATATTCCTGGTCTATAGAGAAAGGCCAAACACTTGTTACTGGACAGAGCAAGAAGTCATAGTCGTCCATGAAATCCACGATTCTTTTGTGAAGCATGCCTCTTTTATTTTCTGCTTCAGCAATATCCGTTCCCGAAAGCGTTAGACCCGATTCAGTGTTCCAAATAACGGTTTTCTTCAATTTGTCCCGGTGATTTTCAAGATGAGATTTGTGTTCGAATGCGAATTGGTATGCTCGGATGGTTTCGAAAATTTCATCTGCGTCTGTTAGGTTTGGGCTGGCATTCTCTATTTTGCAGCCCATGTCACTAAATATCTGGATTTGATTTTCCAGTTGTTCGACTATTGTCGGGTCAATGGGATAGCCGCCTAAATCGGGGCTCCATGCTAATTTGGCACCTCGTAAATCCTTCATTAAAGGGTGTAGGAATTGTTCTCCAGATTCAGGTAAGGACATTGGGCATCTTGGATCAGGTCCTGCGAGCACGGAAAGCTGTAAACTTAAATCTTCCACTGTTCTCGCCATTGGCCCAGCCACAGAGAATGAGTTGAAAGCTAATCCGGTAGGGTAGTTTGGTACGCGACCTATCGATGTTCGCATCCCCACGACATTGGACCAAGCTGCAGGATTTCTGAGTGAGCCACCTAGGTCTCCGCCACTCGCTATGGGTATCATGCCACATGCTAGAGATACCGCAGATCCTCCGCTACTGCCACCGCAGGTCTTAGTTAGATCATAAGGATTCAAAGTTGTTCCAAATACGGAGTTAAATGTTTGTGAGCCCGCACCAAATTCTGGCGTGTTAGTTTTACCGATTACAATTGCTCCAGCCTTTTTATACCTTTCCACAATCAAATCATCGTAATCGGGGATCCAATCAGCGTAGATTGGCGATCCTTTTGTAGTGCGAATCCCTTTTGTTGGAGAGAGATCCTTAATTCCAACTGGAAGTCCATATAGCGGGCCAGGATTGATGCCTTCGCCCAGCTTATGGTCTAATTTTTTCGCATATTCCCTAGCTCTTTCATCATCGAGCGTGCAGAAGGCATTTACTGTGGGATTAACGTCCTGAATTTGCGTCAAGTGGGCTTCAAGTACCTCAAGCACGGATACTTCACGAGAACGAATTTTCCCAATCAACTCAGTTGCCGTTTGAAATAAAAGTTCGTTAGTCATAAAAAGTCCTGTTCTTAATGTTTTTTGTTAAACCTCAATTGAATCTCCGCTTACCGCAATTCTACTGCATTAAAGAGGATTCATAACCCCACTATCTACAAATTGCCAAATCTCTTTTTCAAGTCTTTCTGGTTGTTCTTGGGGAATGAAATGCCCGGTACCCTCAAAAATTACGTGATTAAAGCTGGGAGCTATCGTTCTCAGTTGCTGCAGAGGGGCGCTAGATTCAGGGTGCCTTGCTTTGTTCTCGCTAGTGATCAGGTGAATAGGGAAATCTATAAGTTCTAGCAATTCGTTGAGATTATCTGGTGCCTGAGCCGCTGTAAATTCTGCCTCTATTTCTGGTGTACACTTCAACTCTATTTGCCCATCAGGCAATTCCTCGGTTCCAAAGTTGATGTACTCCCATAGAATCTCGGTTTTCCAATATTTGAATACTGGGGCCTTGGAATATCTATCAAAGATGGTTTGCCGATCAGGCCAAGTCGATCTACGACCACGCGCGATTCTAGCAGCTGCGCTACGGTCATCGTGGCTGCCTTTTTCTGGATTCGGGACCGGTATACCAGGCTCTATTAATATTGCGCCACGTATCCGATCTCTAACTAAAGCTCCACCCAGAGTCGCCACTACAGCTCCTCGGGAGTGGCCGACAAGGAGCACATCATTAAGATCTAACGATTCAATGAATCTTTTCAGATCCGGCGCGACTTCATCCCAGCCATATTTACCAGGTTTGTCAGAGGCACCATGGCCTCGAAGGTCCATTGCTATTACGCGAAAATGTGAAGCTAGTGCATTAGCGGTCAACCGCCAGACTTGAGCACAAAGACCTCTCCCATGAAGTAACAGCACAGGAGGACCGTTGCCGCTCCACTCCAAATAGTGGAATTGCAGGTCTCCAGTGTCTACGAATTTGCTTTGCGGCTCCAAGAGCCCTCCGAACTAAGATTGTGGATTATAGTAACATAGGCAAACAGGTTTCTAGACTGATAAGGAGCTAGTTTTATGGAAAACTTTGCTGTGACTACCTATCCAGTAATTTCGGTTATAGCGAATCGTTGGAGCCCCCGTTCTTTCGATCCGAAAAGACTTTTGGACAAAGACACAATAGGGTCACTTTTTGAGGCAGCACGGTGGGCCCCATCGGCATCAAACGAACAACCTTGGCGATACTTGATCGGGGTTAATTTCAATGAAGAGCACCGAGCCATACTAGGCTGTATCTCAGAAAGCAACGGTCGTTGGGCACAGAATGCGCCCCTATTAATAATTGCAGTAGGCAAGACTACCAGAAATGACCGGCCCAATAGGCATTTTGCTCATGACGTGGGACTTTCCCTTGAGAACCTTTTCCTGCAGGCGATCGGCATGGGTTTGCATTGCCACTATATGGCTGGCTTTTCAGTTGATAAGGCACGGGATACGCTAGGGATACCTGAGGGCTTTGAGCCGATTACTGCGGCGGCCGTAGGCTACAAAGGCTCTCCTGATCTCCTCTCTGATGACTTGAAAGAACGTGAACAACAAGGCAGGGAGCGGAAGGCGTTCTCAGATTTCGTATTTAGTGGAAATTGGGAACATCCATTTCCTGAATTATTGTAAAAGCATAAATGTAATCTATATGTGAGTAGTGGTGTATGTCAGATCGTTCGAGTGATGAAGAGCAGGTTTCCTTTGTGGGAATACCGACGTTTATACACGCGCCATTTGTTCGGTCATTTGTGGAACTTCAGCAAGAAGGGGCAGATGTTGCCATAGTCGGCGCTCCAGCGGAAATGGTAATCAATCGTCCTGGGGCCAGGTTTGGTCCGAGGGCGATTCGGCAAGCAGGGTACGTTGAGTCCCCAAATGACTATGTTTATCATATGGAACTTGAAGTTTATCCTACGCGCGTGCTGAAAATAGTGGATTATGGAGATGCCGCTTGTACGCCATTGTCAATTGAGCTTAGTCACAAAGCTATCAAATCGAAGGTTTCCGAAGTGTTGAAGGCTGGAGCTAAGCCTTTAGTACTTGGAGGCGACCATTCCATTACTTTGCCAGTCGGCACTGCGATTGCCGAGCGATATGGCTTCGGTGAAGTCGGCATGATCCATTTTGATGCACATGCAGATACATGGGACTCTATATACGGGGCGACTGTGTCTCACGGAAGTCCGATGAGAAGATTGATTGAAAGTGGAGCTATCCCTGGGAAGAACTTTGTGCAGGTTGGATTACGAGGGTATTCCCACGATGAGGAGCTATTAGATTGGATGAGAGATCAGGGAATGCAATCGCATCGAATGTCGGACATCGAACAGCGAGGATTTGATGTGGTACTAAATGATGCGATTGCACAGGCGCTGGATGGGCCTGAAAATATTTATCTTTCTGTGGATATAGATGTCCTTGATCCAGCTTTCGCTCCAGGTACTGGCACTCCGGAACCTGGAGGCCTCACGAGCCAACAGTTACTGCGTGCGATAAGGAGGATTGCGTCCTCGGTAAATTTGGTAGGAATGGATATAGTAGAAGTTTCGCCTCCTTATGATGGACCGGCCGGGCTGGCAGCCGAAGCTGCTCACCGGGTAGCTCTGGAGGCAATTAGCTCTCTCGCGTGGCGTAAGAAGAACAAGAAGTGAGACAGTCTACTGGTTATTTCCCCAATTATTCACATGTATAATTCGCGGAAGCTAGTTTTTATGTTTAAATTAATCGAAAATCTAGAGAAGAGATAGATTTATGGTGGCAGCAATCAGCCTAGACAAGCTAACCAAGTATTATGGAACCCAGCGAGGGGTTATTGACTTGAATTTGGAAGTTCCCGCAGGGATTGTGTTTGGATATCTGGGTCCGAACGGTGCGGGCAAGACTACGACGATGCGGATTCTTCTTGATTTGATTAGGCCAACCACGGGCTCTGCAAAGATTTTTGGGATCTCGCCCCAAACAGAGTCTGTGGATGCGCGGAGGCAGATTGGCTATCTTCCAGCGGACCCTGCCTTGTATGAAAACCTTACGGGGGCCGAGCTACTGACATTCTTGGCAAATCTAAAAGGTGGTGTAGAGCCGATCAAGATTAAGTTGCTTGCAGATCGACTCGAGAGTGATCTTTCTAGGAAAATAGGCACTCTTTCTCACGGAAACCGACAAAAAATCGCCATAATACGTGCTTTTATGCACGAGCCCCAACTCCTCATTTTAGATGAACCTACCAACGGATTAGATCCGCTTATGCAGCAGGAATTTGTCAGGATTGTTAAGGAAGTGAAATCTTCCGGGAGAACCGTATTTCTCTCTTCACATATAATCCCTGAGGTAGAGGAGATTTGCGATAGAGTTGCCGTGATACGAGAAGGTAGGCTGATCGCGATAGACGATGTGTCTGCCTTGAAGGCTAGAAGTGTTAGGCGGCTTCAGGCAAGAGTTGCTGAAAAGATACCTCTAAACGCATTCGACAACATAGAAGGAGTGCGAAACGTTGTGATCTCTGAGGTCGGAGTGGCTTGCGATGTGAGTGGGTCGCTCGATCAGTTTATTAAGGCGGTGGCTAAGTTTGAAGTCTTCGATATGAATATTCAGGAGCCTACTTTAGAAGATGAGTTCTTTGCAATGTATGAAGGTGATTCATAAATGCTACTTTCCAGCGTTTTTTTTAAGTCGTTAAGAGACAGACGCATGAGCATGTTGTTTTGGTTACTGGGAGTCAGCTTACTCGCTGTCTTATTCGTTTCGATTTTTCCATTATTTTCCGAAAACGACTCCTTGCAACAGTTCGCCGATACCATGGACAAAGACATGATAGCGATTTTCGGCATTGAAGAACTGGATTACTCAACGGGCGATGGGTTTTTGAATTCAGAACTTTTCGGGTTCATGTTGCCAATATTGCTGATAGTGTTTGCCATCGGTTTGGGTAGTGCTTCAATAGCGGGAGAAGAGGACAAACGGACTATAGAGATCCTTATATCCGAGCCCATTCAAAGGTCAAGACTAATATTGGAAAAGTATGCATTTATGGTAGTAGGGATTGGAATGCTTGGACTGATGGTCTGGATATCAGTTGCATGTGCAGCCCTGGTATTTTCTGTGAGTGTGAGTCTTGTAAATCTTGCCGCTGCAATCTTGAGCTGTGCATTTCTTGCAATGGTATTTGGCTCACTATCGTTTGGGGTTGGGTCAATTACCGGTAAGCGAGGTCTGAGTATTGCGGTTGGATCAGCCACAGCTGCAGGAACTTTTGTACTCAACGCTATATCAGCTTTGGTGGATTCCCTAGAGCCAGCGAAATGGATTTCCCCGTTCTATTACTATTCAAGTAACCAACCTATGATGAATGGATTGGACTTATTGCATGTCGCTGTGCTGGTGGCATTGTGTAGTGTGGCATTTGTGATTGGGTACGTGGCTTACCAACGCCGTGACCTGCGTTTGTAGCAGTAATAATGTCTACCAGATATAACCTTGGTAGGCATGTTTGACAGGATTCAGTTACCTGCATATGATCCCACCCAAGCTAAGGATGGAGGAGTAGGTGGAACCTGACCGCTTTGACTATTTGCCTATCATAGACAGACCTGATATCAGGTGGCCTAATGACGCTAGGGTTGCCCTGTGGGTTGCTCCGAACGTTGAGCATTATGATCATTTGCCACCATATAACCCACACCAGAATGCCTGGCCTCGCGTCCCCCATCCAGATGTAATGAGTTATTCCTACAACGATTACGGAAATAGAGTAGGCTTTTGGAGACTACTCGAAGTTTTCGATAAATATTCGATTCGTTGCACCCCAGCTCTTAACGTTGCTGTACTAGACCACTATCCAGAAATACGGGATGCAATGGTCGAGCGCGACTGGGACTTCATGTCGCACGGTGTTTATAACACGCGGTATTTGTGGGGAGCCTCTGAAGAAGAGGAGAGAGCCTTTTATAAGGACACCATAGATACTATTAAGTTACACACCGGAAAAGATTTGAAAGGCATGTTAGGGCCGGCTTTAACTAACACCGAGCGGACCCCTGATCTGATGGCTGAGGCTGGCCTCACCTACCACACCGATTGGTTTCATGATGATCAGCCATTCCCTTTGAAAGTTAAAGAGGGAAGATTTATTACTGTTCCTTATTCAATAGAAACGAATGACGGGGCTGTGAACTCACTCGGGTTTGAAGCTGACTACTTGGCTCAAATCATTAAGGACCAATTCGACGTTCTATATAGGGAAGGGGAACAGAGTGGTCGAGTCATGTGCATTGCACTTCATCCATATTGGAGTGGGCAGGCGCACAGAATACGGTATCTTGACGAAGCTTTTGACTACATATTCTCGCACAGCCAAGTGTGGCAGGCCACTGCGGATCAGATAGCTGCGTACTATTTAGATAACTATTATGATGAGGTAGTAAATCACCTCGAGCAGGGCAAATGAACAGCGAAATTAGACAGCCGGGCATGGACAATGAATATTATGAATTTTTGCCCATCAAATCGAGAGAGCGCTTAATTTGGCCGGGTGGTGCGCCTATAGCACTTTGCGTGATAGTGAATTTGGAGCACTATGAATGGAATCTTTCTAAGATTGAGAATAAACCCCAAAGCATGCCAGGATTCAGGGCGTCGCTTCCTTACCCGGACATTCGTAATTTTTCTCAGAGAGAGTATGGTAACAGGGTGGGAATATTCCGAGTGATGGGCATCCTCGATAAATACAATATCAAGGCTACGGTTGCTATGGACAGCACTGTTGCGGAGAATTACCCGTTTCTTGTTGAACAGTGTCAGAAGCGCGATTGGGAATTCATAGGTCATGGACAAACGGCGACACGGCTGATTACAAGTGCTATGACCGAAGAAGAAGAGCAAAGCTACATATCAAATAGCATAAATGCTATCGAAAGAGTTACATCACGACGCCCGATAGGCTGGATGGGCCCTTCATATTCTGAGTCCACTCGGACGCCAAAATTGTTGGCAGCTGAGGGGATAAGGTATGTTTGCGATTGGCCTAATGATGAACAGCCATACAAAATGAAAGTCCCTACTGGGGAGATGCACTCGTTACCCATTTTGTTGGATCTGGACGATTTTTACATGTTGTGGGCACGTACCTTGCCGATTATGGACTACAGCCGATTGTTGAAGGATAGCTTTGACAGGCTGTATTTTGATGGAAAGGTTAGCGGTAGACTTATGACCCTAAATTTGCATCCATGGTTGATAGGTCAGCCGTATCGGAGCAAGTACTTGGACGAGGCCCTGTCTTATATAACAGGGCACAGTAATATATGGAAAGCAACTGGCGCTCAAATTGTTGACTGGTATGCTAAAAATGGTGACTGAGCACTGAAGGAGAAACTATGTATTCGAATGGCGTGACGCATCGATTGATTAAGGCAGGAACTCTGGTAGATGGGAATGGTGGACAGCCTATGAAGGATATGGCCGTCTTGGTGGAAAACAGCACTATAGTTCAAGTTGACCATGCTGAACGGATACGAGTTCCAGATGGTGCCATACTCGAAACTTCTGAATTCCCAGATGCTACATTGCTGCCTGGACTTGTGGATTGCCACACTCATACGAACATGCCAGGTGATGGCACTTCGGTTGATGACGTAGGCCTAGAGTCTTACGAGATACATATATTGCAAGGTGTTAAACAGGCTAAGTTGGCATTGGAAAGTGGCGTTACAACCATGCGGGATAATGGAGGATGGCACAGGAGCGTTTTTTGGCTAAAAGAAGGGATTCGTAGGGATTTGGTTGCAGGACCAAGGATACTTGCATCGGGTAGGCCTATCACGATGACTGGGGGGCATTGCTGGATGATGGGATCAGTAGCTGATGGAGTTGCTGAAGTCCGAGCCGCCGTTCGTGAATTAGTATGGGAAGGAGCTGACTTTATAAAGGTTATGGCTACCGGAGGTTCAACTATAGGGAGCATGTCAGAAAGGCCTTCATATACTTTGGAGGAGCTACAGGCGATTACTGATGAGGCTCATCGACGTGGTCGCCTTGTAGGTGCTCATACTATTGCTCAGAAAGGCATTGAGAACGCTCTCGATGCCGGAGTGAATATGCTAATCCACTGTACATTTGTTCAGCCGGATGGGTCTATACGCTACGACCCTAAGGTAGGAGAGCGCATCGCCTCGACAGACACCTGGGTGAATCCGACAATTCACGTTCGCCGCGGTTTTGTCGATCTCTTAGAGCAAAAACGTACTGAAGAAGGTTTGACTCCTGAAGAAGAAGCCGATTTGGCCGATAGTGTTAAGGCTGTTGAAGATAGAGTAAAGGTAACTAGTCAACTGATTAAAGATGGTGCGAAGGTTATAGGCGGATCGGATTGCGGATGGCATGTATATGAGTTCGGCATGTTTCATAAGGAACTCGAGACGTTGGTTATGTCTGGCATGTCACATGGTGAAGCTTTGCTTGCCGGTACTCGGGAGGCGGCTAAGGCCCTGGGGGTGAGCGACATAGTAGGAACGCTTGAGGTTGGTAAAGAAGCCGACTTACTTCTAACAAATGGTGATCCTACAGAGAACATAAGTCACCTGCAAAATGTTGTGGGGGTGTTTAAGAGTGGGATTAGGGTGAAGTAACTGTCTATAGACAATGCTATCCTCGAATAATAATCTCTTGAGTGCTCGAGTGAGTCTTGGCTGTGACCCTAGTTTTGCAGGTTTGTGCTTTATTGGAGCCCTTTTCTTTCAGCTTAAGTGATAACGAATTGTCGTTGAGTATGCAAATAAATTTAGATTTGGAGATTGAGATAAGCAGATGTGGGAAGTAACTGAACAGGACCTCGAATCTATAGCCATAGGTGCAGGTATATTGGGAACTGGTGGTGGAGGAAATCCATATGTGGGCATGCTAAGGGCGAGGCAGATGATAAGAGAATTTGGGCCAGTGAAGGTTCTCTCTTCGGATGAACTGGACTCCGACGACAGGATAGTGTGTGTTGGGGGTATCGGAGCTCCTACTGTTGGAATAGAGAAGATGCGTGACAAGCAGGCATATTATGCAATGCGTGCGATTGAGGATTATACGGGCTTAAAAGCCACAGCTTTGGTATCGAATGAAATTGGTGGTAGTAATTCATTAGAGCCATTAATTCCCGCAGCTATTTCTGGCTTACCAGTGGTTGATGCGGATGGCATGGGTCGAGCTTTTCCTCAATATCATCTCAAAACCTTCTTCGTTTATGGAGCACCTTATGCCCCTTTGGCTCTGGCTGATGAAAAGGGCAACACTATGGTAATTCCTGAAGCGATCAGTGCGCACTGGGTTGAGCGTATGGCTCGTGCTGTCACTATACAAATGGGCTGCGTCGCTTGTTACGCTACGACTCCCATGAATGCTGAGCAAATACGCAATACGGCAGTTCTAGACTCTCTAACGCTTACCAAGGATTTGGGAGATGCCGTAAAACGGGCCAGGGAGCAACACAAAGATCCTATAGAGGCTATTCTAGGAACCCATGCAGGCAAGGTCCTTTTCCAAGGTAAAATAGTCGATTTGGAGCGGCGTACAACTCAAGGTTTCGCTAGGGGCAAAGTTACCATTGAGGGCATGGGGCGGCACATTGCAGATCACATGGAAATTGAATTTCAAAACGAGAACTTGATTGCCAGCATAAATGGTAATTTGGTATGTATTGTTCCGGATCTGATCTGCATAGTTGATACGGAGCGGGCAGAGCCAATAACTACTGAACTACTTCGTTATGGTTTCAGGGTGACGGTTTTAGGATTTCCAGCCCCTGATCTTTGGACTACTACTGAAGGCTTGGCAGTTGCTGGCCCTAGGGCTTTTGGCTATGGAGTAGATTACACGCCAATTGTGATTTGAGTGGTTAGGTGGTAAACAGTTTCCGATTGGCAAAATATGTAGGAGCTTTAGATGCGTATAGGTATAGATGTTGGTGGTACAAATACAGATGCAGTTCTTCTAGATGGGGATGTGTTGGTTGCTCAGACTAAACAACCAACTACAGCCGATGTTACTTCTGGAATTCTGTCTGCGTTGAAGGCTGTGCTGAACAATAAACCCGATGGAGCTTCAGTTGAGGCGGTAATGTTGGGAACAACGCATTTTACAAATGCCCTCTTGGAGCATAAGCAACTGTCTCAGGCCGCCACTCTCCGATTGTGTTTGCCTGCAACTACACTGTTGCCCCCCCTAACTGATTGGCCCGATGAACTTAGAACTGCTATCGGTGGGCATTCATATCTTGTACATGGCGGGCATGAGTTTGATGGGAGAGAGATTTCTCCTTTAGACGAAGAGGAAATCCGCCAGGCAGCGAGAGATATGATTAATAAAGGTGTTCGAGGAGTTGCTGTTAGTGGAGTGTTTTCTCCTGTAGACACGTCTCATGAAGAGCGCGCTGGGGATATAATTCGGGAAGAGTCATCAGATCTCAACGTCACATTATCATCTGAGATCGGCAGGGTAGGAATCTTGGAGAGAGAGAATGCCGCCACTTTGAACGCATGTTTAGTTGATGTGGCTGAGCGAACCATAAGCGCAATACGGAATGCAATATCTTCGTTAGGTCTCGATGTTCCACTGTTTCTTAGCCAGAATGACGGCACATTGATGGATGCTGAGTTTGCCGCTAGTTATCCCGTTTTCACAATAGCTTCAGGCCCCACTAACAGCATGAGGGGGGCAGCATTTTTATCTGGAGTTCTGGATGGGATAGTAGTTGATATTGGAGGAACCTCTACAGATGGAGGTGCATTAGTTAACGGTTTTCCCAGGGAGGCATCTGTAGCGGTAAATGTAGCAGGTGTACGGACAAACTTTAGAATGCCGGACGTTTTCTCAATTGCTTTGGGAGGAGGAAGTATAGTTCAAAGAGATCCTTTACAGATAGGACCTGCAAGCGTCGGATATCGATTGGTTGAGGAGGGTCTAGTTTTCGGGGGTAATGTACTTACGACTACAGATATGGCAGTTGTTGCCGGGCTAGCCGACATTGGCAACTCTGGTCTTTTGGGTGGAGTCGGCAAATCTTTTGCTGAAGACGTCATATCCGAGATTCAAACTAGGATAGAGGACGTGGTGGATCAACTGAAACTCAGTGCTGCTCCAGTGCCAGTAATATTGGTTGGTGGTGGGAACATATTGGCAAAGGATTCTTTGGCTGGTGCATCGGATGTACTGAGGCCAGAGCACGCAGGAGTAGCAAACGCAATCGGTGCTGCTATCGCCCAGGTAGGTGGGCAAGTTGAAAAAGTTTATTCTCTATCTGACGTAAGTCGAGAGGAAGCACTAGCTTCTGCAAGGCAAGAGGCAACTGACAAGACTGTGGGAGCGGGAGCTGACCCTTCTACGGTAGAAATTGTAGAAGTAGAAGAAGTTCCGTTGGCGTATCTCCCAAGCAATGCTGTCCGAGTACGCATTAAAGCGGTGGGCAATTTGGCCAACTTATAAAGATGGCTAAAAGTAATTTTGAGTCAACCAAACTAATGTAGTTACAGTTATTATGCTCAGCAGCGTGCTAGATGCGACGGCACTAGTCACCTGTTTAGGACGAGTCTGAAACTCAGTAGCCAGTATTGTTGTGTACACTGCTGTAGGCATTCCAGCTAATACAATAAGCACTTGTTGTGTGATTCCGTCTATTCCCAAGATCAAAGTTGCACCAAGTGCCAGCACTGGTGAAATGATTAGCCTTACTATGGAGGCAACTCCTGCTGCCAACAAGTCGTCTTTTAGGGAGACGTTGGTGAGTTGA
This sequence comes from uncultured Dehalococcoidia bacterium, assembly GCA_964493125.1. Lineage (GTDB taxonomy): Bacteria > Chloroflexota > Dehalococcoidia > Lucifugimonadales > QGNO01 > QGNO01. The sequence goes on from CAZBMS010000008.1 coordinate 31,659, forward strand.
ATGCCAAGGACTATCACCATTGTTGGTATGGCGGCATCAGCAAGCAAGTCTACAGGTGTTGATATGGCGCTAGGGAGACCCAGGTTCAATATATTGAGTACCAAAGCCGCAATGACCGCATAAAATGTGGGCATTTTTGTCACAGCAATCAACGCTTGTTTTGCACCAACGCTGCCGCTGGCTGCTATGTAAACTGCTAATGTGCCTGACATCAGATGTTGTGGAACGGCAAAGATTAGAGCTCTCTCAAGTCCCGCTGACCCGAATGCGAAAAGTGCAACTGGCAGCCCATAGTTTGCTGCATTCATGAACATGGTTGTGAGCAGCATAGTAGCTCGATGTTGTTCTTTGAGCTTTGCGACGAAGCACAGGACGAAGCAGAAAATGTATAGAGCAGGTAACCATATTGCCTGAAAAGTAAGGATGTTTATGACATCTACAGAGGGTATTTCAGCGTCATACAGGTATGCAAAAATTAGTGCCGGTGAGAATACGAAGAGTGCTAATCTTCCTATAGAACGAACGTCTACAGTGACAATTCGCCCTAACAGTGCACCAATCGTTGCCATCAAAAGTATAGGGAAAATAGCGTTGCCTAGAACGTTTATCAAGGAAGCCCTTCCTTCAGATCAAGATGAATCAGATTTATTGTGAATATACTACTTTGCCGCCAATCACAGTTTTAATAATCGGTATATCTTTTATAGACAAAGGGTCAACGTCTATCGGATTTTGTCCTAGGACTACGAAGTCAGCTAATTTGCCAGCTTGTATGGAGCCCTTAGTGTCTTCCTCGAATGATGCGTAAGCTCCATGCAGCGTGTATACTTTTAGGGCTTCCTCTACTGAGATCCTTTGATTAACGCCCCATTCATTACCTTCCATGTCTGTTCGTGTAACACAGCTTTGAATGCCCATCAGAGGCTGGAAAGGGCCGGGTGGGTAGTCTGTAGCTCCAGTAGAAATCACCCCGTTATCCAAAAAAGAGCGCTGAGCGAACATCCAATTAACCCTATCATCTCCGTAGTAGCGCATCTTTTCTCCGTGGTAGTAGACATATGTACAAAAGGGAGTCGCAATGACTCCAAGTGCTTTCATTTGGTCGATTATGCCCGGGTTAACCAAGGTGCAATGTTCAATTCGATGCCGAGTATTTGTTCTTGGAAACGCAGCCTGAGCTTTTGCATAGGCGTCTAGCACCATGCTTATTGCTGAGTCTCCGTTTGAGTGGACGCATACTTGAAAGCCGGCCCGATGTATATCCATGACCCACTCCTCAGTTTCTGCTGGGCTCATGGCCAGTATTCCTCTATCGGTTTCTGAGCCAATGTACGGCTCGGAAAGATATGCTGTTCGTGAAGCAATAGCGCCGTCAGACACCATTTTTATTCCGCCCAATCTCAACTGGTTGTCCCCGAATCCTGTTTTTAAACCTGCGTCGCGGAGCGCAGGGAACGCATCCCGGTGCATTAATGCATATACTCTAAGTGTTAGATCACCAGAGTTCCTGGCTTCTTGATAACTCGCCAAGTCTTCACTATCTGTCATTGCGTCATGAACGCTTGTCAGACCGGCTTCTGTAAACATCTGATTAACTAGACGAATTCCATCCCTGCGAATTTCTGAGGTTGTTTTAGGAAGTAATTCGGTCCGAAATTTCTCTACAGCCCGTTCGTAAACAACGCCATTTAATTCCCCGGAGCTGGGACTCCTTCCAAACCGGCCTCCAGGAGGATCTGGAGTAGTGTAATCAATATTTGCTAATCTAAGTCCTAGAGAGTTGACATAATAAACGTGCCCCGCGCGGTGAGAAACAAATATGGGATGTTTCGTACTCACCTTATCTAAATCCCATTTTGTCAGGAAGCGATTCTCTTTCGTTTTAGTGTCGTCAAACTTGAACCCTTGGACCCATTCACCTACTGGTGTGATATTTGCTCGCTCTCGCAGAGCCTTGATGATTTCATCTATGCTCCGTTGGTCGCAGTCTGCACACATTACGTGCCTGGATCCGCTGCTTAGGACGTGAATATGTGCGTCTATTAGGCCAGGTATTATGGTTTGCCCTCCCAAATCCCAAATCTTGGTTGAAGGCCCCGCCAAATTTTCTATGTCATCGGTCCGCCCGACGGCTACAAACTTATCTCTAATTATGGCCAGGCTTTCTGCGCGAGGCTGCTTAGGGTCAATAGTTATTATGTTGGCATTCTTGACCAACACGTCTGCTTTGATTGCTTTGTTTGCCATGTCCAGCCTCCTTGCTCAAGTTATCCACATTTAGCATGCTGCAGGCATCGATGTTTCGTTGATGTTGTTTTGAATATAACTACGGAATTAAAAGGCGAGATTACAGTATAGCGAATACTCATCCTTTGGAGAGTGAAAGTCAACAACTAGTAAATGCTTAGCCAATATTTGTGCTCACCAGAAATGCCTCAAATTACCGCATTTCGTTGAATAGATTGTGGTTACTAAATTTGTACTAGATATTGAGAAAATTCAGTTTCTTGACAAGGCTAGCTACGAACGATAGACTTACTGTTTGTCGTCACATAATGTGGCGTCATTTGTGTCTCTTGTGTTGAGTAAAAAATGCCGACGATAAATCAACTAGTAAGAAAAGGCCGAAAGGGTCTACATAAAAGGACTAAAGCGCCTGCTCTCAGGTTCGTGCAGAACTCGCTTCGGAATAGGATTGTGAGAGGGCCTGGTTGCCCTCAGCGGCGAGGTGTTTGTGTGCAGGTTAAAACTATAACCCCAAAGAAGCCTAACTCTGCGCTTCGTAAGGTTGCTCGTGTAAGACTTACCAATGGGATTGAAGTAACAGCGTATATTCCTGGGGAAGGTCATACTCTTCAGGAGCATTCGGTTGTATTGGTTAGGGGTGGTAGGGTTAAAGATTTACCGGGAGTCCGATATCACATAGTACGTGGCGCCTTGGATACGGTTGGTGTCTCTGACCGAATGCAAGGTCGAAGCAAATACGGTTCAAAGAAGAGTTAAAAAGACAGAGATAATAAATGTCCAGAAGAAGACGAGCAGAACGAAGGAAAGTTGCGCCAGACCCAAGGTTTGGGAGTGAGGAACTTGGTCGCTTTATAAACCGGGTCATGATTGGTGGCAAGAAAACCACAGCTCAACGCATAGTCTACACTGCCCTGGATAAATTGGAGAGTGATGAACATCGACCTGGTTTGGAAGTTTTCGAGCAGGCGATGAGGAATGTAACGCCCTCGTTAGAGGTTAAGCCAAGGCGCGTTGGTGGAGCTACATACCAGGTGCCTGTTGAGGTTCGTCCTGAACGGCGGCAAGCTTTGGCAATTCGCTGGATAGTTATATCGGCAAGAGCACGTAGCGGACAGCCGATGGCAGAAAGATTGTATCGTGAGCTCCTTGAGGCCTCACGAGGCGAGGGAGCTGCAGTGAAGCGGCGGGAGGATTTACATCGTATGGCAGAGGCCAACAGAGCCTTTGTTCATTATCGTTGGTAATGCTGCTCTAATTAATTCCCCTGTAAGGGTTTCTTTGATTTAGGCGTTAATTATTCACATGGATGATATTCGAAACATAGGGTTTATTGCGCACATCGACGCTGGCAAGACGACGGTTACTGAGCGCGTTCTTTTCCTGTCTGGGCTTACTCACAAAATAGGAGATGTTGACGACGGGACTACGGTTATGGATTTTATGGATCAAGAGCGAGAGAGAGGTATCACGATCCAGTCCGCTGCTGCTACATCAATGTGGCGCGATCACCGAGTGAATATTATAGATACTCCGGGGCATGTTGATTTCACTGCTGAAGTAGAGAGAAGTTTACGGGTGCTGGACGGTGGAGTCGTAGTTTTTGATGCGGTTTCTGGGGTGCAGTCACAATCTGAGACTGTTTGGAGGCAGGCTGATAGGTATGAAGTGCCTAGAATTTGCTTTGTTAACAAAATGGATCGTACAGGCGCCAACTTTGAAAATGTTGTTGGGATGATACGAGATCGACTGAATGCTAATCCGGTGCCTTTGCAGATGCCTATGGGTAGCGACGCGGAATTCCAAGGTGTTATTGACCTTCTTGAGGAGAAGGCACTTATTTATCCGGATCAGGGAGTAGAAGCGAATGAAGTTCCTATCCCGGAACAATTCCGTGAAGCTTTTATTGATTATCGGGATGCCATGGTTGAAAAGGTTGCTGAGACTGATGACGCCTTATCCATAAAATATTTGGAGGGCGAAGATATATCCACTGAAGAGCTACGGTCTGCTTTAAGACGATCTACAATCAATAATCTCCTAGTGCCTGTTTTATGCGGGACTGCTTTGCGAACCAAGGGTATTCAGCCCCTTTTGGATGCGGTTGTATATTATCTACCTTCTCCCTTAGATGTGCCCTCTGTTAAGGGCACTCATTCAAAGAAAGCTGAGGAAGTAGTCATCCAAGCTAGTGAAAATGAACCTTTTTCTGCGCTTGCTTTTAAAGTAGTTACCGATCCGTACACGGGTCGGCTCGTATATTTAAGGGTTTACTCAGGAAAGATCGAGAGCGGATCTACCGTTTTCAACGTTACTAAAGGCCAAAAGGAGAGAATGGGTCGCATATTGAGGATGTTTGCTGGCCGCAGAGAAGAGGTTAGTGATTTGCGTGCTGGGGACATAGCGGCGACGATTGGGCTGAAGAATACGTTTACCGGTGACACGCTTACTTTAGAAAGCAACCAGATTCTCTTGGAAAGCATAAGATTCCCACAGCCGGTGATTTCTATGGCGGTGGAGCCAAGGAGTCAAGCTGACAGAGATAAATTAACTGATGCTTTGGTCAAACTTGCAGAAGAAGACCCAACGTTTGTTATGAAGTTTGACCAAGAAACGGGTCAAACAATAATTGCTGGCATGGGCGAACTTCACTTGGAAGTGTTGGTTGAAAGATTGAAGCGCGAGTTTGTGGTACAGGCGAATGTGGGAAGGCCGCGAGTGTCGTATCGAGAGGCTATTACGTCATCCACCCGTGCGGAGGGCCGCTTTGTTAGACAAAGCGGTGGTAGAGGTCAATATGGACATGTTGTTTTGGAAGTTGAGCCACTTGAACGTGGTGAGGGCTTTTTGTTTGAAGATAAAATAGTAGGCGGGAAGATACCGAAAGAATACATATCTTCAGTACAGGCAGGAATCAAGGATTGCTTGGAAAATGGAGTTGTCGGTGGGTATACAGTAATTGATGTTAAGGCAACTCTAGTCGATGGGTCTTATCATGAGGTTGATTCCTCTGAGATGGCTTTTAAGATTGCAGGTTCTTTAGGAATGCGCGAAGCGTTGAAGCGTGCGAATCCGATACTTCTTGAACCAGTGATGTCTGTGGAGGTTGTTACCCCTGCCGAATTCCTAGGAGAAATATTGGGTGATCTTAGTGGAAGGCGTTCGCAGATTGGCAATATGGAGCTTCAAGGAGATATACAAGTAGTGTCAGCTTTCACCCCGTTGTCGGAAATGTTTGGGTATGCTACTGACACTCGATCTATAACCCAGGGGCGAGCTAGCTACACTATGGAATTTGATCACTACGATCCTGTGCCTGCAAGCCTTGTAGAAAAGGTCGTACGTGAATAGTTGAAAAGTAATATGACTAACTATCAAATAAGAAGGGAGAAATGGTAACTGTAGCTTCCGGACAACAAAAACAAAGGATTCGAATTGTACTAAAGGCGTTTGATCATAGATTGCTCGATCAGTCTGCTGAACACATAGTAGAGACCGCTGAGAGGGCAGGTGCTCAGGTTGCTGGGCCGATACCTTTGCCTACTTCTATCAAAAGATTTTGCGTAATACGTTCACCTATGGTAGACAAGGACTCCCGTGAACACTTTGAGTTACGCACCCATAAACGCCTCATAGATATTATGAGCCCGACGTCTAAAACTATAGATGCGTTGACTAGATTAAATGTGCCAGCGGGCGTGGATATATCCATAAAACAGTAGTTTGGAGAAAAAATGCCGATAGGATTACTGGGTAAAAAGTTAGGGATGACTCAGGTCTTCCATGAGGACGGAACCGCGAGAGTGGTTACGGTCATGGAAGCTGGCCCTTGTATGGTTACCCAGGTTAAGACAGTTGCTAAAGATGGATACGAAGCAGTCCAACTTAGTTTCGGTGAAAAGCGAAAGTTGAATAAGCCGGAAGAAGGCCATCTTAAGCGAATAGGGAGATTCCGTTATCTTAGGGAGTTCGCTCCGGCTGACCTTGACAGTGTTCAGGTTGGTCAAAAGGTTGATGTTTCTATATTCGAGCCTGGTGATGTGATTAGAGTTACTGGGACAGCCAAAGGCCGAGGATTTGCAGGAGGCATTAAGCGACACGGATTTAAAGGTGGCCCAAAGACTCATGGGCAGTCTGATAGGCATCGTGCGCCCGGTTCTATAGGAGCCGGAACCACTCCTGGGCGTGTTCTCAAAGGGAAAAGAATGGCCGGTCACATGGGGGTTAATAGGGTTACTGCGGAGGGGTTGGAAGTTGTCCAGGTAGACGTTGAAAGGAACCTGCTTTTGGTTAAGGGGAGTGTACCAGGTGCAGCAAGCCAACTTGTACTTGTTGAGCATACCGAAAAAGGAATAGAGCGACTGAAGCGAGATCCTGTTTGGAGTAGGCCTGTAGCAGAAGAAGTAGTAGAGGAACCTGCAGCAGAAGAGGTGGCCGAGGCTGCTGTAGCAGAAGAAGTAGCAGAGGAACCTGCAGCAGAAGAGGTGGCCGAGGCTGCTGTAGCAGAAGAAG
>CAZBMS010000008.1:38514-41897 GCA_964493125.1 uncultured Dehalococcoidia bacterium
GCAGCAGAAGAGGTGGCCGAGGCTGCTGTAGCAGAAGAAGTAGCAGAGGAACCTGTAGCAGAAGATGTAGCAGAGGAACCTGCAGCAGAAGAGGTGGCCGAGGCTGCTGTAGCAGAAGAAGTAGCAGAGGAACCTGTAGCAGAAGATGTAGCAGAGGAACCTGCAGCAGAAGAGGTGGCCGAGGCTGCTGTAGCAGAAGAACCTGTAGCAGAAGAAGTAGTAGCAGAGGAACCTGCAGCAGAAGAAGCAGTCGAAAATTCGGAAACTGCTGTAGATGATGAGAATGAGAAGAAAAGCGAATGAAGATCGTAGTAAAAGACATAAAAGGGACTCAGGTAGGCACTCTAGAGGTGAGTGATTACCTATTTGAGGCGCACATGAATGCTCCTGTAGTACATCAAGCGATGGTTAGGCAGTTGGCTAATGCGAGACAGGGCACTTCTGCCGTAAAGACGCGTGCCCAAGTTTCAGGTGGAGGGGCTAAGCCTAGACCTCAGAAGGGTACTGGGCGCTCTAGGCAAGGAACTATAAGGGCACCTCACTTTGCGGGTGGTGGTGTTGTTTTTGGACCTACCGATCGGAGATTTAGGCAAGATATGCCAAAAAAAATGAGACGCCTTGCTATTAGATGTTTACTGTCGGATAAGGCGCAGGCAAGCAAGTTGACACTAGTTAGCGCAATGGACTTTGAGAGTCATAAGACTAAGGAGATGAACAGTGCTCTTCAAGCGTTAGGAATTGGATCAAGCACGCTTATTGTAACTGGCGAACGGGATAATAATGTTGTTCTTTCCGCGAGAAATTTGAAGAAAATCAAGACCCTACCAGCTGCCAACATCAATGTTTTAGATTTACTAAATCATGAAAGCCTGCTCATGACAGTGGAAGCGATTCATAAAGTAGAAGAAATGTGGGCCGGGGGCGTAACAAGTAAAGAGGTAAAGAAGGAAGTAGCTTCCAAATCGAGAAAAGTCACTATGAAAAAGTCTACAACTACTCGAGATGGCGCTTCAGGTCAGGGCTCAAGGTCATCTTCCAATAGGGGTTATGGAACCCAGAGTAAGGCTAAGAGCAAATCCAAGAATGCGGATAAAGGGGAGCAGTGATGGAATTGCTCAACATATTGGTACGTCCTGTGATAACGGAAAAGAGTACGCTTTTGCAAGAGCAGAACAAGTATGTTTTTGAGATTATGCCTGATGCGAATAAGATCATGGTTAAGAGAGCTGTTGAGGTTGCCTACGATGTCAGTGTGCTCGGTGTCAATATAGTTAAGAACAGAGGTAAGATGAAGAGATTTGGCCCCAAGTGGTCTAGGACTCGTGACGTGAAGAAGGCTATTGTAACTGTTAAGCCAGGGGATAGCATAAATATTTTTGAGGGGGCGTAGCGAATGCCTTTAAAGACATATAAACCTACTACGCCATCAAGGCGCGGTACGGTTTCAATAACTTTTGAAGAGCTGACTACGAGTAGACCAGAGAAGTCGTTGGTTGCTCCTCTTAAACGTTCTGGTGGAAGAAACTCGAGGGGCAAAATGACTGCGCGTCGTAGAGGCGGAGGAGCTAAGCGAGCCTATAGGATAATAGATTTTAAAAGGGACAAGTTCGGTGTCCCAGGAAAAGTTGCAACTATCGAATACGACCCCAATCGTTCTGCACGCATAGCGTTAATACACTACGTAGACGGTGATAAGCGTTACATTATTCATCCCGAAAATCTAAAGATCGGAGATTTTATAGAATCTGGCCCAGATGCGGAAATTAGAACTGGGAATGCCTTGCCATTGAGCCACATTCCTCAAGGCACACAAATACATAATATAGAAATGCAGCCAGGAAGAGGAGCAAAGATTGTACGCAGTGCGGGTCTATCGGCCCAGTTGCAGGCCAAGGAAGGTACTTATGTATTAATTCGCCTGCCCTCTGGCGAGGTTAGATGGATACTGAGCAGATGTATGGCTACGGTAGGTGAAGTTGGAAACTCAGATAACAAGAATGTAAAGCTGGGTAAAGCGGGTAAGAGTCGGCATCTTGGTAGAAGACCCTCGGTACGTGGGTCCGCCATGACTCCTAGAGACCATCCTCATGGTGGTGGCGAGGGCAGATCCCCGATTGGGATGAAAGGCCCAAAGACGCCTTGGGGTAAGCCGGCTTTAGGATATAGAACTCGTAGTAACAAACGTACAGATAATATGATAGATCGCCGTAGAGGCAAGAAGAGATAAGAGGTACCATTTATGTCACGCTCTATAAAAAAAGGACCTTTCGTTGATGCTAAATTGGCTAAGAAAGTAGAAGCCGCTCAACGAAGTGAGTCTCGTACAGTGATTAGAACCTGGTCAAGGGCATCTATGATTATGCCAGACATGCTTGGATTAACTATTGCCGTACATGACGGTCGCCGTCACGTACCAGTTTTTATAACTGAGAATATGGTAGGACATCGCTTGGGAGAGTTTGCACCTACCAGAACTTTTAGAAGCCACTCTTCGAAGTCAGAGCGTGCTAGTTCGGTGAGGTAATTATGCCAGCGTCAGCGATAGCAAAAAACATAAGCATATCTTCAAAGAAACTAAAGTGGGTAGTAGGTTTGGTTAGAGGGATGAAAGTCGATGATGCACTTACGACTCTTAATCATCAACCAACACCAGCTGCACGCGAGGTTCTTAAAGTAATTCGGTCTGCAGCAGCGAACGCGGAGAACAATTTGCTGCTTGATCCAAGCGAGCTTAGGGTAGTTGAAATATTTGCTAATCAAGCACCGTCTTTGAAGCGATTCAGGGCTTCTGCTCGTGGGCGAGCTGGGCGTATTAGCAAACGATCGAGCCACATCACAGTGTTAGTGGACGAGGAGGTTTAAGTGGGCCAGAAAACCCATCCAATAGGCTTTCGTCTTGGCGTTATCAAGGATTGGGACGCTAAGTGGTTTGCTGGAAAAAGTGATATTTATAGAAAAACTCTGCAAGAGGACTTGGCGATTCGAAAACATATTAGCAAGATGTATGTAGATGCAGGAATAGCCAAAGTTCATATTGAAAGGGGAAATAATGACTTGGTGGTTACTCTTCACACTTCCAGGCCTGGGATAGTTATAGGGCGTGGAGGACAAAGAATTGAAGAGTTGCGGAAGGATGTTGAAACAATCACGGGTAATAAATCTAGGGTGAATGTACAAGAAATTCGCCAACCGGAACTCAACGCTTATTTGGTAGCCAGAAATATTGCGGATCAAATAGAGCGCAGGGTTGCCTTTAGGAGGGCCATTAGGCAGGCTTTGTCGAGGGCAATGCAGGCAGGTGCACAGGGCATAAAAGTGCTTGCATCAGGAAGGCTAGGAGGTAATGAAATAGCCCGAAAGGAAAAGGCTATGGAGGGACGTGT
>CAZBMS010000009.1:0-39058 GCA_964493125.1 uncultured Dehalococcoidia bacterium
CTTATTGATGCGGTGAGAGATTCTTCAAGTTCTGGGCAAGCTATTCGAATTAGCTAGTGACGAGTTTCGGAAGATAGTTGTAAATGATTGTGTCCTAAGATGAATCATTCACCGATTATTTCTGTAAGTGCACTGTTTAGTGTCGGCAACCAATCTTTCACGGGGGTGGTCAATGGTACGATGATTTCGAACATCCCAGATATATTTTTACTTACCAACCCAGGATCCTCTTTTGATAAATCTACGCGTATATGTTCACGATCTATTTCGTGTAGATCAGTGATTTCAAAGATTAAGCCCATGTCGTACATGGAGATCATGTCTTCCAATTAATACCTCATGATACAGGAGGCAAATGATGGGCCCATGGCCGTGCTTCTTCAAATGCATGTGAGGCTTGTAACACTGTTGCTTCCTCTCCTTTATTGCCTATCAGGTGTAGTCCAACCGGCAAGCCTTCACTGTTAAATCCGCAAGGCACGCTGGATGCGGTGTGCCCACTCATGTTGATTGGATAAGTGAAAGGAGTGAATCCCCAGAAAGGATCAACTTTTTGACCATCTATCACAGTAGGCCTATCTCCTGCTTTAAACGCGGCAGTTGCTAGAGTTGGTGTAATCAACAGGTCGTACTGCTTTATGATTTGATTCATTTCATATCTATGCCATTCTAACCCATGTAAGGCGGAAGCGAGCTTAGAAGATGGCCATGTTAGTGCTTCTTCAAGCATTCCTCTGACAATATCCGTAAACTGGTCTCCTTTAGTTTTCACAGTTTCGCCATGCGTAGCACAGTAGTCAGAAAGCCAAATTGTCATAAATATATTTGTTATAACTTCATGATTAATTGAAACAGGAGCCTCTTCGACTGTGGCTCCAAGTTCTTCGAACACACGTACTGCTTTTTCTGTAATATGCCGAACTTCGGGATCTACTGGTACAGATCCCATGTTTGGGCTCCAGCCAATTCGCATTCCTTTAATTTCTTTTCCAAGCTTCGCTGAGAAGTCTGGCGGTTCTTCCTGCAGAGCTATTGCGTCTTCCGCATCTGGTCCCGCCATAACCTGTAGCAATATCGCGGTGTCCTTAACAGTTCTGGTCATCGGCCCATTTTGTGAGAATTGTCCCCACCCTCCCGGTCCCTTATAAGGCCGAGAGACTCTTCCTTGAGTTGGTTTAATACCGAATACCCCACATATACTTCCCGGAATACGAATGGAACCCCCTCCATCACTACCTTGAGCTAGAGGATGTAGGCCGGCTGCTAGGCCAGCTGCTGCTCCCCCGCTCGAACCTCCTGCTGTGTAAGTCGTATTCCAAGGATTAACACAGGGATCACCCAGTCTGTTTTCTGTGGTCGCGTAAGCGCCGAATTCAGGAGTATTAGTTTTTCCTAATATTATTGCGCCAGACTCTTTTATCTTCCTAACTACTGGCTCATCTGTATGAGGTATGAAATCCTTATATAGGAGAGATCCTCTAGTAGTGCGAACTCCCTTAGTAAGGTTCAAATCTTTTATTGAGATCGGTATACCGGTTAGTGCTCCTGTCGCTGTGCCATTTTGTATAGCTGAGTCTGCGGCCTTAGCATCTTTCAGTGCCTGTTCGGCTGTAACTGTGAGGTATGCGTTCAATTGAGAATCCAAGTCTTCGATTCTTTTTAGGTACAGTTTCGTGAGTTCCACGGAAGAGACTTCTTTTTTCTGAATCAATTCTATTAACTTCCACGCCGGTGTAAATGCGAGATCTCGTTCACTGACCATTTGCGCCTCCTAATTTCATAGAGGGTTCACAGTCTATTTCTTAAGCGATTCTCCTGCAACACTTTGAAGATATGCTGAATGGCATTATTATAAAGTGGTTATATTTAGGAGGGAGTCATGCTAAAAAGTTTTACTATTCCGGAAGAGGACATGGTGCTTGTCCAGCATGGAGATTTGAGAAGCTTAGTAACCGAGATATTCCAGAAATTACAAGTTCCGTTTGATGAGGCTAAGGTAGGAGCAGATGTCCTGGTTTCAGCTGATTTGCGGGGAATAGATAGCCATGGAGTGTCTAATCAGTTGAGGGTTTACGTAGATGAGTATAACCAAGGAGCTATTAATCCTAAACCTAAATTTAGGATAATTCGAGAAACTCCAGCTACTGCCAACGTTGATTCCGACGCAGGATTGGGGCTAATCACAACGCCAAAAGCTATGGATATTGCTATTAATAAGGCTAAAAATACTGGATTAGGAATGGTTACTATACACAATGGTAAACATTTGGGAATGGCGTCATATCATGCAATGATGGCATTGGATCACGATATGATTGGAGTGTGTATGTCTAGTACAAGAGCTACTGTTTTACCGACTTTTGGTCGTGAACCCAGGCTAGGAACCAATCCGATAGCATTTGCTGCCCCTGCAAAACAAGAACCGCCTTTCGTTTTGGATATGGCTACTAGTGCAGTTGCCTCAAATAAGTTCGACTTGGCTAAAAGGCTGGGGATAGATGTTGAGGCAGGATGGATATCCGATAAGGATGGTACTCCGATAATGTCGCCTACCCCACTTCCTGACATTTATCACGGTCTTCCACTGGGTGGCACTAGAGAGCTTGGTTCCCATAAAGGATATGGGCTTGGTGCAATGGTAGATATCCTATGCGGCCTACTTTCTGGGAATAATTCAGGGATGATAGCGGCTGGAGGTGCAGTACGTAACTACTCTCATATGGTAGCGGCATACAAAGTTGATGCGTTTGCCCCAGTAAAACAGTTTAAGGACATGATGGACGAATTTTTGAGAACGCTCAGGAATACTCCTCCTGCTCCAGGTCACGAAAGAGTTCTATATCCAGGTTTGCCTGAGTTTGAGGTCGAAGAGGTCCGAAAAGCAAAAGGTATACCTCTTCACGAAGAAGTAATAGATTGGTTGAAAAATATCTCAGGAGAGTTGGGTGTCCAGTACACTTTGTCCTAAGTGATTGAATAGGATATATAAGTTTAGGCTTTTAGCTTGATTAATTACTTGAGTAGAGTCTAAATAGTATTGACGAAATACCGTTTCTGAGATATACCCTAGGCTACGCTTTAGGTTAATTACTTGGTATTCAATTGAAACTAGGTAATAGCTCAGCTTTAAGGAGGCAGTATGGCTAGCGATTTGAAGGGTTTTGTTAAAGATGCCAAGGCACTTGTTGGCAAAGAAGTGGATGACGTACCTGCAGGTACGGATCTTGCTGATTGGCTTACAATTCGAAGGTTTTGTGCTGCTCTAGGTGACCCTAACCTTTTGTACAAAGATCCAGGTGGAGGAGTCGCTACAAGATACAATAGCATGATTGCGCCTCCTACGTTTGTTGCTGCTATCAGGACACCGAATTCCGGAGGTCCCTACGTAACTAAGCAGTACGGTGTGTCCCCTTTCCTAACTCGTGGTTCTTTTGAGTGGACTGACATAATCCGAGTTGGTGACAGGTTAGAAAGCACCATAAAGGTAACGGATGTCAAAGAGGCCGGCAAGAGATGGGGATATGAATCTGCGGACGTCGAGTCTACTGTTGAGTATCGGAACTCTTACGGTGGTTTGATAGGAACTGGCAAGGGTGTGAATTCTATGGTCGCTTACGAACGCGGCAAGGATATGATTGAGTCGAGGGACATCTATCGTTACTCAGATGAAGAGATTCATAAAATTGAAAATGACATAGAGTCTGAGCCGGAACCCCGAGGCAAGTTGTTGCGATACTATGATGATGTAGAAGTAGGTGAGGACCTTCCACAACTGGTCAAGGGTCCTATGACACTATCAGATATGATGGCTTGGGTAGTAGCGGAGGCCAAGTCTCTTTCTCTGGGGGCTTTGGTCTATAACGATCTTAAAGAAAAATATCCGGGTCGAGTTGTAACTAACCCGACAACAAATTGGCCATACTGGGACGCCGACCAGAGTTTTGAGGACATACTCTCTTGCGAAGAGATGGGATTCAAGTCGCCACCAAGCCGTGGTATACAGAGGGTTTGTTTGGCGGGCCAGGTTGTTACTCACTGGATGGGTGACGACGCGTTTTTGCGGTCTCTAGACATATGTGTCCCTGAGCATTGGGTATATGGAGACACCATGTGGCTTAACGGCAAGGTTACGGCGAAGAGGACCGAAGAGGTTGGTTCAGAGTCTTACTTTGCGGTGGATATTGCTATCACAGGTGTAAATCAGTTGGGGACAACGATAGCTGAAGGTACGGCGACTGCATATCTGCCGAACCCTGGCCATCCTGTTGCCTTACCAGTGCCGCACTAGTAGTTTAAGTCCGCGGTTAACCTTATAAAATAACTTTGAGGGCTGGGGGGCTTAGATATGACTACGCAAGAACAGAGCTTTGAAGACGCTGTAGCGGAATTTCTTGAAAAGTCGAGGGAAGAGCTCGGAAAGGAGTCGGGGGAGAATCGACCGCCTTGGGCACCTTCTCCGTTCGACCAGTCTGGTCCTCCTTACGAGTATTCGCAGAGATTCACGCCTGATCTGGTAGCCAAATACGCACTGACTATAGGTGATGATAACCCTTTATTTACTACACCTGATTATGGAGATGACACCATCTATGGGAGTCAAGTAGCACCTGGGCCAATTTTGGCCTTGGTGAAGTATCCCTCTCCGCATGGTGCCGTGAGGCCAGGCGGGTATCCTTTGGCCAACTTTATATCAGGCGCGGCCTGGGAGTTTTACGACGGAGTTAGGGTGGGATCGAAATTCCGTGCTTCCAAGGTCACCAAAGAGATATTTGAGAAACCAGGATCCAGGGGCAATCTGGTTTTTATGATTTCAGAGAACCAGTATTGGGATTATCACGGAGATCTTGTTGGAAAATGTTATGGTACCCAGATATACGTTCCTATGAGAGAAATGGGCAATTCCAGGGCCATGGATTCATCAAAGCTGGGTCAGAATATGCTTTATGAGAGAAAGGCATCAAGCTACAACTCTGAGCAAATTGGTGACATACTCGGCCAAATTCAGGGACTTGAGAGACGTGGAGCCGATACTAGATATTGGGAAGAGGTTGAAGTAGGCGAAAAGCTTGGTCCTGTGGTTCTACCCCCGTGGACACTGTTGGATCAGGTTTCCTATCACTCAGTATCTTACGCTACTGTATCTGATCAATTGGCACCTGGTGATGAATTAGCATTTGAGCCTGCTTATAGACGGCAAAGGTTAAATAACAGCGCGTGGGAAAATCCTATAACAAGATGGAAAGGCGCGGGAGCGGAACACGAAGATGCTCTATTGGCAATTTACCGTGGCCAACCTGGCCCTTTCGATTTTGGTGTTCAGAGAACTCAGATGTGTGAGCAGTTGTTCACTAATTGGATGGGTGATAACGGATTTATAAGAAGGCTCCAGATAGCTCTTCGCAAGCCAGTTTATTATGGCGACGTTACTATCTACACCGGAGAGGTCACGAAGAAGTTTAAAGAGATTCAAAAAGGTGACTCTAGCAAGGGTGGTAGCCCAGGCGAGAGAGAATACTATGCTGTAGGTATAAAATATCAAGGCGTTAACCAAGTTGGTGAAGCGCAGGTCATAGGTACTGGTACTGTTTATCTTCCGTCAAAAGAGGCAGGTCCTGTCGAACTTCCGATTCCACATTCTTCAAAAACGGACTTCGTACCATACGAAACTTTCTATAGAGACTGGTATTAGAAGGCGCCTGGCGCCGTTCAGAAACCAATTTTAACCAGTCCGGATCTTGATAAGTAAACAAGGCTTTCACTAGCCTTAAAAAGAGGTGATATATGAGTGGTGCTTTAGAGGGAATACGGGTAATAGATTCGACCACGATGGTTGCTATGCCAACAGCCCTTCATATTATGGCTGATATGGGGGCAGAGGTAATTAAAGTTGATAGCCATACTCTTTTCAGGAGTGACGGTGGGGTTTTCCCGGAGAATGACCCAGGCGAGAGGCACTGGGATAGGGATGGTAGTTTCAATACCCTGCAAAGAGGCAAAGTAGGTGTGACTTTAAACCTCAAAGAAGATAATGCAGTAGACGCATTCAAGGATATTGTCAGGGTTTCGGACGTTATTATAGAAAATAATAGATCGGGGACCATGGATCGTTTGGGCCTCGGATATGATGCCCTTCGTGCGGTAAAGCCGGATCTCATATACCTTTCCAATACCGGATTTGGTTATACAGGTCCGTGGCGTTCATACGCAGGAATAGGTAGGATGTTCGAATTAACCTGTGGGCTAAGTCAATTTGCAGGTTACGAAGATGAGGGCCCACGTAGAGTCGGTATTTCGTTTTTTGATCAGCATGTTGGTTGGATGGCTGTATTCGCCGTGTTGGCAGCTCTTCACCACAGAGATACTACTGGTGAAGGCCAATGGGTCGACTTTGCTATGTATCAGATAGGCGTTTCGACTTTGGGCGATGCGGTAATGGATTACATCTCCAATGGGCGAAGTGGAACTTCGATGGGGAATAGGCATAAATATTTGTCACCCCACGGTGTTTATCAGTGTAAGGGAGAGGATAGATGGGTAGCTATCACTACTGAAAATGATGAACAGTGGGAGACCCTGGTAGATCAGATGGGATCACCAGCTTGGACTCAGGAAGAGAAATTTGCCGACCCTATTCTTCGTTGGCATAACCAGGATGAACTAGATCAATTAATCGGTGATTGGACAAAGGATAAAGACCAAACAGATTTGGCTAACGAGCTCCAAAAAGTCGGTGTTCCCGCAATAGCAGTGATGGATGGAAGAGATTTCGCTCTGGATCCCCACATTAAGGAGCGTGAGTTCTTTGAAAGGGTTACTCATCAGCCTGAGACAGATATAGGTACAAGGCTATATTTTGGACGGCCTTGGAAGATGTCCAAAACGCCTGCCTATATACGGCGCCCCGCTCCTATGTTGGGGGAGCATAACGAATACGTTTTTGGTGACCTTCTTGGAATTGATCAGGGTGAGATAGCCAAGATGTATGAGACTAATGCTATTGGTAAGGATCCGATAAATCCCGGAAGCGCTAAGCCTACGAACCTTGCCAAGCAGATAGAACAAGGTGTTGGGTCAGGCATTGACCCTGATTATCGACAAAAGTTGGGGATATAGAAGATATGACTAAAACTGGGTTAGGGCAATTCAAAATTCTAGATATCAGCACGGGCATATCTGGCCCATTCGCCGCAAGAATGTTTGGTGACTATGGGTCTGAGGTGATAAAAATCGAGTCCCCTCAACTTGGAGATCCTGCACGTCGCCTTGGGCCTTTTCATCACGACGATCCCCATCCCGAAAAGAGCCTGACATATTTTTATCTGAATAATAACAAGAAAGGCATCACACTGGACCTGGAAACCGCTGAAGGCCGTCAAATATTTAAAGATTTGATAAAGTCAGCTGATGGTCTAATAGAGAGTTTTGGTGCTGGTTATTTGGACAACTTAGGTTTGAGCTACGGGGAAATTGAGCAGATTAATCCAAAAATTGTTGTGACCAAGATATCGCCGTTTGGTGAAAATGGCCCATATAGAGATTTTCAAGGAAACGATCTGTTGTACCAGGCCATGAGTGGGATCATGTACTCGAGCGGCGCATATCATAGAGAGCCCCTAAAGCATGGACACCCACAAACCCTGTGGATGGCGGGCATAATTGCAGCTTATGCGACTTCGGCAGCGTTATTCACAGCTCAGCGAAGTGGCCAGGGTCAGTATATAGATCTGTCTACTGCTGAATCCGCTGCGGCACATCATTACACCTCCCCTATCAGATATATTTATAATGGTTTCATTGAACGTCGAGCACCTAAGAACGAGAGCGGATCTACCAAAGGGGTTAAGTTTGAGGGCATAGTGCCGGCTAAAGACGGTCACATGGGCCCAACGTTCCAATGGGGGCGCCAACGAGGTAACTATAAAGATTATGTTACTTTACTTGATAGGCCGGAAATTGATGATCCCAGGTTTGCTACCGAGGCGGATCGACAGCAACACCTAGAGGAACTCGATACTATTTTGATGCCTATATTGGAAGAAATGCCTAAATTTGAATACTTCAATAAGGCTATGGGTGACGGGTGGGTTGCCGCCATAGTACAAACTTCAGAAGACTTGGTGAATTGCCCGCAGTTGGAAGAGCGAGAGTATTTCACTGAAGTGGAACACCCTGTAATAGGGTCAACGAAAATTCCCGGTGAAGTATTTAGACTTCCCAAAGCTCCTTGGTCTGTGAGTGGTGCTGCGCCTACACTTGGTCAGCACAATCACGAGATTTATGGAGAGTTGGGCTATTCTTCTGATGAGGTTGTAACTCTAAGGAAACAGGGCACCATTTAATAGTGGTGCCCCTGGGCGGACTCGAACCGCCGCACCTGGCTTCGGAGGCCAGTGCTCTATCCGCTGAGCTACAGGGGCAGGAACTTCAATATAACAATGCACCGCTCCGAGCACAAGTTGGTCCGATAGGTCTTGACATTACGCGTGGGTATGCCTATGATTAGGCAGGCTGTCAAAGCTGATTATGGCATCAGTATGTGCTGTAACAGTAGCCTAAATTTATTCACTCATGTGTATGCTGCTGATAGGCAGGCCGTATGAGGAGGTCGCAAGTGCGTCTTGTTAACAAAGGCACCTTTATAACACTGATAGTTATTTCTAGTTTACTTTTAATGGTTGCTGCAGGTTGCGGCAGTCAGGGTACTGCGGGTATACCAGGGTCGGCTGGCTCTGATGGCGCGGCAGGACCTCAAGGTTTCCAAGGGTTCCCGGGAGCTGAAGGACCTAAAGGGCCTAAAGGCGCTCTGGGAGCGAGAGGACCACAAGGTTATCAGGGATCTCAGGGAGATCAGGGTAATAAAGGTCCAACTGGTGACACACTACCATTGAACGTAGTTTTAGTAGGACCTGGAAACTCAACTAGTGCACAACCGATAGTCGTAAGCCCGGATGTTGCGCTGACTTTTGACATATACGGCACTGGTTTCCAACCTGGAGACATTATTGACGTACAACTCTTCTCTCAAAATGGAAGATATGTACCAGTAACAACTACTAGCAAAGCGCTGGATAACTTCGTTGACCTAGCAGGCGCTTTTAAGTCAACGTGGTCAGCTGGTGGAAAGGTTAAGGCTGGAGTCTACGCGGTAGAGGTACTAGGAACTGTATCGAATACGAAGGCTTCTGCGCCGTTGATCGTAGCTAATAAGTAAAGAAAAAATACTTAGAACCATTATAAAAGGGGAGCACACTATCCAGTGTGCTCCCCTTTTCTTATGAACTTTACAGGTTCTAGTTTGCTGATCGAGCCGCAGTTACTAAGCTGTAAGCTTTGACAAAAGAAACCTCATGAATTATGGTATTCGTTCAGCATAATGAAAATATGAAGAATAAAGGGTACTAATTAACGCCATGCGACCGGCATTTAACAACATAGAAAAGAAAGAACACGGCATTATTTGCTGTACCTGTTCTTGTTGTTGTAAAGATGAATTGGGGTCCATGGACTTGTAGGCGATATAAATACAACCGCAATGTTCCAGTGAGACCTCCATTTAGGGAGGTCTTTTTTTTTGCCTTGTGAGAATCAAAATTCCGAAGGAGTATGGAAATGAATTTTAGAATGTTGTCTGGATTAGTTTTGCTGCTGGTTTTGGTCACAACAGTAGCATGTGGAGCTTCCCAGGACCCGCCGGCAGGACCAACGGGTACTAAGGCTGGAATAGCTTCATTTGAAGTCTGGGCAGTTGACCAGTCGGCCACTGCTAGCGAAGGCCATGGTGGACTCATCTACATATGGGATGGGGCTGAAATATCTTCAAATGCTAGTGAGGCCACTCCAGAGAAAATTGATCTGGCTGTGGCGGCTAAGGACGCCGGTTGTGATGTCCCTAAGAAGCCTCACATGGTGCTTGCCAACCATGGCAGCCCGAAGTCTAGCCACGTTGTTTTAGCCAATGTAGGTTCAGGTGATACCTTCTTCATAAACATTGCCAGCCGGACTATAGTTGGTTGTGTAAATACAATAGGGGGTTTCAATGGAGCGGGTGGAACGGCTAATACCCACGCCGCAGCTGCATCTACTGATAACAGCATGGCTATTGTCGCTAATATTGGAGCCAAGGGCGAATCCGGATTCTTGCATAAGATACAGACTAACTATACCAATGATGATTACAACTTTGTGGAGACGTTGTCTTTGGATCAGTTCTCGAACGATTTAGGAACTTCGGTGGCACGACCCATCTGCCACGATTTCACTCGTGACAGTAAGTTCGCCTATGTAACTCTAGCTGGAGGTGGCTTACTGGTCGTAGATGTGGGCTCTGCTGATGGATCCACACCTATGACTGTCGTTAAGGTCTATGACAAGGATACGGTTCCAGGCATCGGTTGTGGAGTGACTCTTCTACGCGATGGCAGGATAATGACCAATGGTGAGAGTGGGGCTAAGGGAGGAGATGATTTCCTCTATATCTTTGATCCCAGTAGAGCCGCCGACGGGATATTTTCGGACCCAGTGCAGATTGAACTCCCTGGCGAGGACACACACGGTGCGGTTACCTGTACTGATCAGAATGGAAGTGTCTTTGCTGTAACAAGTATGCGTGTCAGTAATGACGTTAACTTCGTCAATCTCCAGACGAATGAGGTTGTCGCGACGCAGTCTATGGCTAAGTCATTTAGCCTCGATCCAAAGCCTGACGTGGCAGACATCGTCGGTGACAAGATGTTCATTGCATTGAGGGGTCATAAACCGCTGACGGCTATCGGCTCTCTTGAGTCTGTGGATCGTACGCCAGGAGTGGCTGTACTCACCATCAGCGATGATTGCAAGAGCTTTAGCTGGGAACCGAAGGACATTGCTTCAATGGTAGATCCTGTAAGGCTCGTTAGTGGAAGCTTCCCTGGGCAGAAGATCACTGCCGCTGACCCGCATGGTTTGGAAGTGGTGATAAAGTAAGGCTTTGTTAAAGGTCAAATTGAAGTCTCATGGGGCGGATACCGCCCCATGAGACTTCACCAGCAAGCGTAGCTTGCATGGAGATTTGCGAGTCATGGTTAGTACCTCTGCCCCCCTGCTTTTCTGTTATCCTCTATTGTTCTTAATCACGTGGTGCCGAAAGAATATAGTTAGCAATTTTTTCGAGGGCTTTCCATCGATCAATTGTTACAACTGGTGGATGCGGAGAGAAAATCTTATTGATTTCTATAGTCCAGCCTTGGAATCGGTTGGGATGCGTGAACATCGTCACATCCCCTAAGTCCGTCACGGCTCTGTCTATTTCCTCATCCTCGGAAAGCGTCTTTGCGAGCGGTATGGTATGTGCTTCGCCTTTCCAGAAAACATCTACGACCTTCCCAAAGAGCGGGAAGGCTTTTTTTCTGACAGTCTTGAGTTTCAGTTGTTTGTGATTCATGGGGACATTTTGATCAGGCATTCCAAAGACCACCCGGTATCGCGCTGGGCCGTGTTTGTCTGCTCTCTTTGTTCTGACTACGTTAATCCAACTGAATGGACTGTCTGTTCTTATGTCGATCAGCCCAAGAGAAGGATGTTTCCAGAACAGATTAGAAGTCCGTAACTTCTCCTCGGGTCTTCTCAATTCCCGATCAACCATCTCGGATTGTATACCTGCTGCTTCTAGGCTCGCAGCGATTGTATCTCTTGTCTTATCCCTTAACCATTCGCGCATAATCTAATCTCCAAAATATTTGTGTGCTTAGATCCTCAGCATTAGTAATACATAACAAGATATAACGTTATATAAAAAAGAGACCCTGTGAACGCATCACAGGGTCTCTTTTTTATATATTACTTAGTCTGTAGTTACTCTACAACTAACGGAGCTGAAGCACTTATGTTTCCGTCACCAGTTGCGGCTGTTAATACTACTGAATATACACCCGCGCTTAAGGATGTTTTGTTAGTAGACAGAACTGAGCTGAATACTCCGCCTAGGCTAGCCGTCGCGTCGCCACTATCAAGTTTGAGTATTAACGAGCTACCGTCTGATTTGTGAAGTTCACCTATTACGTAAGCGCCACCTGGGAAACCTGATCCAGTTACTGTGAATGTTGCTACTCCAGCAGCCACTGTCAAAGGCTGACCGCCATTCACGCCATCACTCAGTATTACTGATGCAGGTTGTGTTGGTCCAGTGTCACCTTTGGCTCCTGTTGCACCTTTTGCACCTTGTGGTCCTTCGGCTCCTGGATATCCAGTCGAACCTTGATCACCAGCTGCACCTTGTGGTCCTTGAGGACCTGCTGCACCTTGTGGTCCTTGGGCTCCTCCAGATCCTGCCGGTCCTGCTGGTCCTTGCGTTCCTGCCGGGCCCGCACAAGCTATTGTCAGAAGAAGAGCTAAAACGGACAGAACAACAAGCGTCCCTATTGATCCCTGTTTGAATACACGCATGGATTCATTCTCCTCATTGGTGCGTTAAAAGTTGTTAGCTACCTACTCTAAGACTGACTAATGCGCACCGTAATAAGTCTGCCTGAGTCAGACCCGTTAATGATAGGTATACTGACGCCTGATGTCAAGTCATCTACGTTAAGATCTATCAAGTCTGTTTGGCTGTTTTATAAGACGACTAATAAATAACTTTAGTTGTCTTGAGTTAAATGCTCTTTTTTACGCGTACTTTCCTTACCCTTCGGCCAGAAGTAGATAAGACTTGGAAGTTTAATCCTTCCACGGTTGCTGTTTCACCGATATCAGGAATCTTGCCTAGTTGTGTAGATAGGAGACCACCGATTGTTTCGAAGCCGTCACCTTCTATCGCGGTGCCAAAAAGTTCATTAATTTCATCTAACGGAACGCTCCCTTCAACTATAGCTTCATGCTCGCCGAACTTTACTATGTCTGGTTCTTCCTGAGCAAATTCATCTTCCAACTCCCCTACTATCTCTTCTAGTAGGTCTTCCATAGTAATCAGTCCTTCGGTTCCGCCATATTCATCTACTACTACTGCTACAGATGCCTTTTTATCCTGCATTTCCCTCAATAATTCATCTACTGGTTTGGAGTCAGGCACAAATAATGCTGGTCTGGCTACATTTTCAAGATTGCCATTCACTTTACCAGAGCTAGTCTTTTGAAGAACGTCCCGTGCGTGTACTATTCCTACAACGTCGTCGATGTTGTCACGATATACTAGAATTCTACTGTGACCCACTTCTGCCATAAGGGCGGCTATGTCCTCTAGAGAGGTATTAATTTCTGAGGCGTCTATGTCCACACGAGGGACCATTATTTCCCTAACTGGAACATCTTCAAGATGGAGGATCGCCTGTATCATTCGTCTTTCGTCTGAATCTGCATCCTTGATCTCTTCTTCGACAACTTCTTGCTCCGTTAGTTGTCCGGGTGCCTCATTTGATTCTTGACGGGGTTCAGAGGCTCTGGTCAACCGTAGTAATCTGTTTATGAGCGGGTCAAGTGGAGTAATTATCCAAAATGCTAATTTGAATATAGGCAACGTGAGCTTAAGTATTCTATAAGGGAAGGCCCTAGCCAGTTTTGTCCCTACTGTTGCAACTATATGTAACGCTAATAATCCTACGATTACAAATCCAAATGATTGGTGCCATGAAAAAGTTAGTACATTTATCGTGAATGAGATTAATGATGCAGTTGCGAACGATACAGATATCAACTTTCCAACTAAAAGCAGCTCTGAGGCCTTTTTGGGTGTTAACCGCTGCTTGTTTCCAGATACTTCTGAAGTTTGGTTAAGTCCAAATATCTCCCTTGCTTTACCTGTTGATAAGAGAGATGAATCTAACCCGTAAATTGCAAATATTGATGCATTGGACACTATCCAAATTATAAGTGTCACTAAATTAACATCATCCAAGTTCGGCCTCCCCTAACTCGGATTTTTTTGGTTCTTCATTTACTGTTTTCTCACTTTTTCGGGTTCTCGCTTTCATTTCAGCTGGCACCCCTATAGCCAAATTGTCATCAGGGACATCTTTAGTAATCACTGCTCCGGCCGCTGTGTATGACCGCTTTCCTACCTTAACAGGTGCTATCAAGATGGTGTCACTTCCTATGAAAGCGCCATCTTCAATATTAGTCCTGTACTTGGTTTCCCCGTCAAAATTTGAAGTTATTGTTCCTGCTCCTATGTTTACGTCATTACCTACCGTTGAATCACCTACATATCCAAAATGACCTATAGATGTATTTTCGCCTACCCTACTATTCTTTATTTCGGCAAAGTTTCCGATATTTGATTTCGCTTCTATTACTGTGTCTGGCCGGATGTGACTGAAGGGTCCAACCGCCACTTCGGATTTCAGGATTGCTCTTTCAATGATTGATGCAACTACTCCAACTGAATCGCCAATTGTGGAATTTCGTATTATAGTGTTCGGCCCTAGGGTACATCGCTCGCCTACGATGCTTTGCCCCAGGATACTGGTATTTGGATGAATAGTTGTGTCTTTACCTATCGTTACTTCAGCGTCTATGTATGTCGCCGAAGGATCGATAATAGTAACTCCTTTTGCCATCCAATCGTCTAAAATATATCTTCGTATCACTTGCTCTGCTTTAGCTAGATCTTTACGGTCGTTTATACCTATCCCCTCTACCCCATTTTCTGTGGCAACGCTTTCAATTAGAAGTTCTGATGTCGCAGCCTTCTCCACTAAATCTGTGAGATAATATTCGCCATTTGGCGACGGCTTCAATTCCTCCAAAGCTTTCCAGAGCCACTTATTGTCGAATGCATAGAGACCGGCATTAACTTCGTTATTTCGGAGTTGTGTCTCTTCCAAAGCTGATTGTTCTGTCAGTTTGACAATATTTCCGGTTGCATTTCTGATTATCCTCCCGTAGCCATTTGGTGCATCGGAAACGGATGTTAACAGTGTTAAGGTTGCATTTGAGGACTCATGCTTCGCGATCAACTTTGAAATAGTTTCAGGCTTAATTAATGGAGTATCAGCATAGGCGATAAGAATGCTGGAGGCGTCTGTTTTGGAAAGTGTCTGTAGTTGCCGGACGGCGTCTCCAGTACCACACGGCATAGGTTGCTCGACAAACGAAACATTGTCAGCTAGGTGATTTCGAATTTCTTTGGCGTTCGGTGGCACTACTACTGAAATATCTGCTTCGGTGGCATTGCGGATTGACTCAAGGACGTATTGGACCATGGCTTTACCAGCTATCGTGTGCAACACTTTTGGGACGCTTGAATTCATGCGGGTGCTTTTACCCCCCGCAAGAACACCGATTAACCATCCGTTAGATTGTTTGTTTGATATATTCAAATAAAAAAACCCACCAGCCTCACATATCTTGTGAGATTCCGATAGGTTTAATCTCCTGTAAATTATCTATTCAACATTACTGGAAGTCCCATTTTGCTTCCGAGTAACATGCTAAGTTGATTAATGTTGTGTGTCAAGCTAGCTCCTAGGATAGTTGAAAAGCTAAAAATAGGATTTATCTCTTCGTTTTTTGAGGCGCTAGTGGAGGTTTTGTAACCACTATCAGTGCGGCACTTATCAACAATAGAACTGCAAGAATCGAAAATCCGATGAAGTAATCGCCGTTTATGTCGTACATTATGCTCACAATTAGAGGCCCCACGGCACCGGCAGGCATTGTAATTGGCATTGTGAATCCTCTAATGGCGCCGACGTGGTCTCGACCGAAGTAATTCGGGAAGATGATGGTTTGGCTTACGGCTAGACCTGCAACTGTCATGCCGTACACGACGGCGAAAAGGAAAACTGTGGTTACGGTAGTGGCGTTTAGAAGTATTATTATTCCAACTGCAGTTCCCAAGTATACTGCAGACATAACTAGCCTAACTGGTATGCGTTCTAGTATCACACCCCATATCGGTCGTATGGCCATGGCAAGTCCTGCGTGTGTACTCAAAACACCCGCCGCGATGGCGGTAGAATAACCCATATCTCTGACGTAACTAAATTCGTGAAGCACTACGGAGGAGATAGCTAAACCGCTCAGGATTTGAGTTACTACAAGAGACCAAAGGGCTTTGGTGCGGAGTGATTCTCTTAGGGACCAAGAATAGAGCGATTCTAGCCCTCCTCTTTTTTTGTAAGCTATTTCTAATTCATCTTTGCTAGATGCTCCGTCCGGTAATAATCCGATGTCTTCAGGTTGTCTAACCATGAAAAATGCAACAGGTAACAAGAAAGTAATAAACAAAATGGACATTAGGATCCATCCGGATCTCCAACCTTGATTGAATACTATCAAGGTCATAATCGGTGCGAGGAATAGACCTGGTGCTGGACCAGCCATAGTAGTGATCGCAAGTGCTCTACCTCGAAGCCTTACGAACCATTTCGAAACGGTTGCGCCTGTTACCACACCCCCAAGCCCCGCTCCCCCAGATATTCCTACAAAGGCAAAAATGACGTAGAACTGCCAGATTTCACTCACACGACTAATTAATAACGCAGCGATGCTCCCTATGATGGCGGCGAGCATTATTAGTAAACGTGGACCATGTCGATCTACTGTAACTCCAAAGAATGGAGCAAGCGAAGCAGCGGTTATTATTCTCACGGTTAGTGCTCCTGTTAGCACTGTTTTACTCCAGCCTAGGTCTTTGCCCATGGGTTCTAGGAATATACTGAACGTAAAACTTTGGAGCCCTCCTCCAATAAACGTTCCTAGAAATGCAGCTGCTACAATTACCCAACCATAATAAAAGGGCAATTTCTTTGCCATTCGTACGTGAAAATCAGGTTTATTATGTTTATCCATTTCGACTGAGTCAGATAGCTAGATGTTTCTGATATCTTGTTTCTGAAAAGCTTTTTTCCTAACTAAATTACTTAGGCCAATCTATCATATGCAACTAAATGGTTATCTGCTTTTTCCGACAGAGTATCCTTTAAGATTTACAAACTGAGGTATTGGATTCACAATATATATAATGGAGAGGTGGCCGAGTGGTTGAAGGCGCCGTTCTCGAAAAGCGGTAATCCCTATGGGATTCGCGGGTTCGAATCCCGCCCTCTCCGCCGGCTAGGATAACAGTCTATTTAAATGGAGAGGTGCCGGAGCGGCTGAACGGGCGCGCCTGGAAAGCGCGTGTCTCGAGCAATCGGGACCGCGGGTTCGAATCCCGCCCTCTCCGCCATCAACTTAATTTTGATGGTTGTGTCTTAGATTGTGGATTCCTGAAGGGGTTGCCGTTAGATTACTAGGGCGGTAATCTGGTGAAAGGGAAAATTATTAACCTGTTCACCAACAATAGATGTAGGGGCTGGACAGAAGTTTTGGAGGTCAGATCGTATTGGCTAGGGCAGTGAAAAGCAAAAAGTCGGGTTCCAATGGCAAGAGTTTGGTGATAGTCGAATCACCAGCTAAGGCCAGAACTATTGGCAGATTCTTGGGTCCTAACTTTGAGGTTATCGCTTCATTGGGACATGTGCGTGATCTTCCTAGCGGTGACTTGGGTGTGAGCATACCGGACAAATTCGCTCCTAAATATGTAATTCCGAATACCAAACGCAAGATTGTACAAGATCTCAAAAAATCTTCTAAAGATGTAGATCAGATCTATTTGGCAACTGATCCAGACAGAGAAGGAGAGGCTATAAGCTGGCATTTGGTAAACGCTGCAGGGTGGAGCGGCATTCCTATACAAAGAGTGGTGTTTCATCAAATTACGGACGAAGCTGTAAAGGAAGCGTTTGCGCATCCTCGTGAGATAGATATGCGCCTAGTTAATGCTCAACAGACCAGAAGGATCTTGGACAGACTAGTAGGTTACCAACTTAGTCCGTTGCTTTGGAGGAAGATTCAAAAGGGACTCTCAGCTGGAAGGGTTCAATCTATAGCTCTTAAGATAGTAGTTGATCGTGAAAAAGATATAGAAGCATTCGTGCCTAATGAGTACTGGCATCTAGAGGCTGTGTTGAACAAGTTGGTTTCTAACGGGAAAGGGGGGAATCAGGGTTTCACTGCTCGACTCCACTCGGTGAAAGGAAACCGTGAACCATTGGAAATCAAATCGGCAGCCGAGGTTAGTGATATTGTAGACCTGCTAAATGGGGCCCAATATCAAGTGGCTGAGGTGATAAAAAAGGAAGCCAGGAGCCGACCTGCTCCACCGTTTACTACGAGTACGCTACAACAGGAATCCTGGAGAAAGCTTAGATTTTCGGCCAATAAAACTATGAGAGTTGCCCAACAACTCTATGAAGGCATATCTATAGGTTCTCATGGATCTACAGGATTAATTACTTATATGCGTACGGATTCAATAGAAGTCGCACCAGAGTCCGTAAGGGCAACTGTAAGTTATATTAAGAATAAATTTGGCGATGAGTACACTCCAAAAGCTCCGAGAAAATTTTCAAGAAAAGTGAAAGGGGCTCAGGAAGCACATGAAGCTGTAAGGCCAACTGATGTGAATCTTACCCCGGATAACCTTAAAAAGGATCTCACTGGTGATCAATTTAGACTTTATGAGTTAATTTGGAAGCGGATGATTGCTAGCCAGATGGCCGATGCGGTTTATGACTCGACCAGAATTGATGTAGAGGCTTCTAAGATCAATCTTAATGAATCCTACATATTTAGGGCAACAGGGTCTGTGATGAAATTTCCTGGCTATCGCGCGATGTATCTGGAGGATATTGACGATCCTTCTGACGATGATAGCCAGCAAGGCTCTCTACCAATCTTGATCAAGGGGGATGGTTTGGCCTGCTCATCTCTTGATTCGTCTCAACATTTTACCAAGCCACCTCCCCGTTATAATGAAGCTTCATTAATTAAGAAACTTGAAGAGGAAGCAATCGGTAGACCTAGTACATATGCCCCGACTTTGGCTACAATTTTGGATAGAAATTATGTCGAAAAGGAACAAGGTCGATTCAAGCCTACGGCTTTAGGAAAGGTAGTGAGTGAGCAACTAGCGAACCATTTCCCTGGCATAATGGACATTGGTTTTACAGCAGAAATGGAGCACTCCCTCGACGAGATAGCCAAGGGCGAACGAGAGTGGGTCCCGGTTCTAGAAGAATTTTATGGGCCATTTCAGGAAGCGTTAAATAACGCCACTGAAGAGATGCCTAGGGTTAGAGTCGAAGAACCTACCGATGAAACGTGTGAACTTTGTTTAAGGGCTATGGTAATAAAGACTGGTAGGTTTGGTAAATTTTTGGCCTGTACAGGATTCCCCGATTGTCGAGGAACAAAGCAAATCAGGAAGCCTCCGCTTGCTAAGTGCCCCGAGTGTGAACCGGGTGAACTTGTTGAGAGGCGAGGCAAGCGGCGTACATTTTATGGCTGTACAAATTACCCTAATTGTACTTTTACATCACTACAAATGCCTGTTTCTGAGGCCTGCCCATCGTGTGAAGGTTTGTTGGTTGTTTCTAGGAGAGATGAGACTAAGTGTATAAAGTGCGGATTTCAGGGTTCCTTAGAACCCCAGGAAGCAGTGGGGTCCGGTAATTAGGTATGCAAACCTTAATTGATGAGTATCGAGGTCATCTTGAAGGTGAAAGGAACTTGGCTTCTCCAACAGTTAGAAATTACCTTGATGACCTAAAGCCTCTTTTCGAGTTCTTGAAAATTGAAGATGTCGATGTGTCTGCGAAGATGGACGGGCTTAAGAGGTTTATAGTTAGGAATTCTGATGATTTTGTTAATCGAGAATACCGGCGTTTTTTGCTAAGTTACCTAGCCTGGTTAATGAATGCTAGAAATACTAGGATCAATCAAGGAAATAGTTCTCAAGGACATGAACGGACTAGTGCAGTAAGACATTTGGCAAGTTTAAGGTCTTTTTTTCGCTTCCTAATAGCAAAGAACTATATGCCAAACGCACCTATATGGAAACGCGGATCTACAACTATGCGTGGTTTGATTCCAAAAACTGGGAAACGACTTCCTCAAGTACTGCATAAGGCGGAAGCAGAGAGGATAATTTCAGCAACGTTGGATTCTGTGCCCAGCAAACGCGCGGAGCGATTAAAACTAAGGGACGCAGCATTGCTTGAAGTCATGTATGGTTCTGGTCTACGTTTGTCAGAAGTTGTGAACATAGACTTAGATGACATTGATATGAATAATAGTAATCTTCGAGTAAAGGGTAAAGGCAGAAAAGAACGGGTGGTTCCTCTAAGTCGACCGTCAATTGATGCTTTGGTCAAATATTTGCATATGGGCAGACCCCGTTTAGTAGTGGATCAAACTACCAGAGCGCTTTTCGCTAACAGGTACGGATCTAGAATTTCTGGAAGAAGTGTTCAGGAATTAGTGAAATATTACGCTTTAATATCAGGTTTAGACTCAAACGTACGTCCACATACCTTACGCCATTCCTTTGCCACACATTTACTCGATGGCGGTGCCGATATAAGGGTTGTTCAAGAATTGCTGGGTCATTCGACTCCTACTACTACTCAAATATATACTCATATTAGTCCTGCTCAGGCACGGAAGGCGTATTTGTCAGCTCATCCTAGGGCTAATAGTTCAGAGGTTTACGATGGGAACATATCTGGTAATTAACGGCCCGAATCTTAATAATCTTGGAAGGAGGGATAGTGCCATTTACGGTTCTATAACTCTTCCGGAGATACAAGATAATATTTCCGATCTCGCTATGCAATTAGGTGTTAAAGTTGAGTTCTTCCAATCGAATTTCGAGGGAGCCTTAATTGACTACATACAGGAAAAAGCCATAATTGCGAGCGGTATAATAATCAATCCTGGAGCCTTGACCCATTATAGCTATGCGTTGATGGACGCTCTTGCTGATCAGGACGCCCCGATAGTAGAAGTACACATTTCTGATATATATTCAAGGGAAGAATTCCGGAGCCATTCGGTAATTAAGGATGTTGCGGTTAAGCAGATTACTGGTCATGGATGGAAAGGCTACATAGAGGCCCTAGAATACCTTGTTGCTGATTCGGCAACAGATAGCCGGTAGCGGACGAAAGGATTTGGGGAAGTACTCTTTTCGGTTGAGAATTTAAATCTTACGATTGTCCAAATTTTGAGGATGGAATATGTTAAATAGGCTTGAGTGCTTAAGGGAAAAGTTGAATGAACGCGACCTTGATGCGATCTTGATTTCTTCACCTGAAAATCGGGCCTATTTGTCTGGATTTGTGGGCTCCGCTGGTTACTTAATTGTTACTAAGCATGAAGCAGTTATAGCTACTGATTTCCGATACGTGGAGCAGGCAAAAAATCAGGCACCGGGCTATGAGATCGTGAAGATTGGAAACAGGGATCAGGACTGGTTCACAGATCTTATTCTAAGGATGGGTATCTCGAAACTTGGATTTGAAGGAGATGACGTTACTGTTTCACTACACGAGCGTCTCATATCTAAGTTAAAAGATCTTGATGAGGTTGAGGCTGGGAAAATATCTTTGTTGAGTACAGTCGGAATAACTGAGGAAATAAGGGCTACTAAGGATCAAGCTGAACTATCACTTTTACAAACAGCGATAGATATTTCTGATGCTGCAATGGACGAAATAACTCCTACTATCAAACCAGGGAATAGCGAAAGTGAAGTTGCTTGGCGACTCGAAGTTTGTATGAGGGAAAAAGGTGCCGATTCTTTGGCGTTTGACATAATAGTTGGATCAGGTCCCAATGCTGCGCTTCCACATCACCGTGCTGGTGATCGCATTATTAATGAGAATGAACCTATAGTTATAGATATGGGTGCAAAATATAAAGGATATTGTAGTGATCTTACTCGTACTATAATTTTAGGTACACCAGACGAAAAATTTGTACGCATTTACGATACGGTTTTGGCGGCCCAGCAAACGGCGATGGTAGCAATTCAACCTGGAATGACTGGTGGTGAAGCCGATAACTTGGCAAGGACAGTTATAAATGAGGCAGGTTATGGCGACTATTTTGGCCACAGTTTGGGACACGGCCTAGGATTAGCAGTTCATGAACATCCAGTCGTTGGCCCAAATAGCCAAAACAACCTTACAGTTGGAATGCCATTCACTATTGAACCTGGTATATACATACCAGATTGGGGTGGTGTTCGAATTGAGGATGTGGTGATTTTACAGTCTGATGGTGCAAAAAGATTAAGTAAGGCAAGGATAATACGAACTTAACAGAAATGCGCGATAGCGGCGCTGCGGAGGTATGTGAAAGATGGTAATCGGAGTTGGAGATTTGCGTAATGGTTTGACTATAGAGTTAGATGGGCAACCATATCAAGTTGTAGAACACACCACTCATAAGATGCAGCAGAGAGCACCAGTGGTTAAATTGAAGCTAAGAGACCTTAAGACAGGTAGGACAATAGAGAAGTCATATAACGGATATGACGTTAAATTAAATCGTGCTACTGTTGAACAGAGGGCAGCCCAATACATATATCAAGATGCTGATTTGTATTATTTCATGGATGTGGAGAATTTTGAACAGTTCCCACTAAATGATGAACAGTTGGGGGAAGGAATTAACTATCTAGTTGATCAAATGGAATTGCAGATAGTGTTTTTTAAAGACGTTCCTATCTCTGTTCAGCTTCCAACGTTTGTTGAATTGAAAGTAGTTGATACCCCTCCAGGAGTTAAGGGTGATACTGCAGCTGGTGCAACCAAACCCGCTGTATTGGAAACAGGTCTAACTGTCAATGTGCCATTCTTTGTAAATAATGGTGAGGCTATCCGCGTGGATACGCGAACCGGTCAGTATTTAGAAAGAGCTGGATGAGCTAATCTGGCGACATGAGCTAAAAATGTTCAGAGTAGATTTGCATGTCCATACGAAATATTCACCTGATAGTACTACTTCCCTTTCAAATATCCTCAAGAGGGCTATTAATAAGAACCTCGACTGTATAGCCATTACAGATCACGGAACTATTGAAGGGGCTTTGTTTTTAAAGGATATGGCTCCTTTCCAGGTGATCGTAGGACAAGAGATAAAGACCACTCAAGGAGACATTATTGGCTTGTTCCTAAGTAAGGGTATACCTTCTGGGTTAGGAGTTATTGAAGCCGCGGAATGTGTTAAGCGACAAGGCGGTTTAGTTGTGCTTCCTCATCCATTCGACAAGATTCGTGGTTCTGCTTTAAGTTCAGAGGCAATTGCGGATGTTTTACCTATGACTGACATAATAGAAGGATTTAATGCAAGAAATGTATTTCGGGGATCCGATACGATGGCCGTAGAACTTGCTAACTCCAATAATATACCTATAGTTGCAGTTAGTGATGCACATTCATTACCTGAGTTGGGTAGTACTTATATACAAGTGCCTAAACTTAGTAATGATCCGAAGGAATTTCTTAGGGTGATAAAACAAGGTTTTCTTGTAGAGAAACGAAGTAACCCTCTTGTTCATTTTATAACAACCTATAACAGACTACTTAAGCAATTCCTGCTTAGGTAAGGTTTGGTGAAGTTGGGTTGGATGTTTACTCGCACTGGAATGGATCTGAAAAATTACTGTTATCTACAATACAAAGCATCAAATCTGGGTACATTGATGCACAGTAAGAGTTCACAAATATGTGATGGTGCCATATATCACAATGGCCAACCTTTGTATGGATGTCTGTTACTAGACGAAAAAGTTTACGATTGGCTCATTTAGAGCTTACGGTGGAATCTTTTGCTGCTAGTACCTCATCAACTAGGCCGTATTCCTTTGCTTGATTAGCGTCCAGATAGTAGTCTCGATCTGTGTCTTGAGCGATTTTTTCGATTGTCTGGCCTGTGTTATTTGCTAATATGGTTCGAATCTTGTCCTGCATTCTGAGGATTTCTCGAGCAGCAATCTCTATGTCTGAAGCTTGTCCTTGAGCCCCTCCCATTGGTTGATGCATATGAACTGTGGCATTTGGGAGTGCATAACGTTTACCTTGTTGTCCAGCACTCAGTAAAATAGTAGCCATACTGGCTGCCATACCTACACAGATAGTGGAAACCTCAGCATTTACCATTTGCATTGTGTCATATATTGCTAATCCAGCACTGATGACACCGCCAGGGCTATTAATATATAGGTTAATGTCTTTCTCTGGATCTTCGCGGTCTAGGTAAAGTAGTTGGGCCACTATGAGATTCGCTACCGAATCGTTAATTCCGGTTCCAAGAAATATTATCCTTTCCCGCAGCAGGAGTGAATAAATATCGAATGCCCGCTCCCCCCTGGAGGAACTCTCAACTACCATTGGGATAATGTTCTGTGGAAGATTTTCTTGGTTCAACATTAATTATGTCTCCTACTATTTATAAAGTATTTACATACGGTGATATGTTTAAGCAGATTTATGTTCACCCTTTGCAATTTTCACAAGTTGTTCCAATGTTTTACGCCTAGTTAGTACACGTTCAATTGACTGCTTACCCTCATCGCTCGCCAAGTTCTCTTTGATTCTATCAGCCTGAGCTCCTGCTTCACTAAGAACGGTTTCTATTTCAATATTGACGTCCTCTGGCGTTACAACTATTCCTTCTAATTCAGCTACCTTTCCAATCGCATAACTTCGCTTTATTCGATCCTCTGCAGCAGTCCTGAGCTCTTCCCTGTGATCCTCGGGTGTTTTCCCGATCCGCTCTAGGTATTGCTCCATTTCAACTTTTTGATTTCGGAGATTTTGTTGTTGTTCGTCCAACATGTGCTCTACTTCGTGATCCAATATTAGTGGTGACATTTCGAAGCTTGAACTTTCAATCAGTTTGTCAATTACTGCATTTTCATACTGTAAATCACTTGAACGTTTCTCTCTTGTGAAGATGTCATCTTTTAGTTGTTTCGTTAGGTTCTCCAAACTATCGTAGCCTTGACCAACACTTTTAGCGAATTCGTCATCAAGTTCAGGAAGGTTTTTCGCTTTTATTTCACCGATACTGACTGTGAATTCGACCTCTTTTGATGCGAGATTTTCGTCCTGATAGTCATCAGGTAATTTTATGGTGAAGTCTTTCTTTTGGTCTGAATTTAAACCTAGCAGTTCCGCAGCAAAGCCTGGAACTGGACTCATATTTTCTTCGGCCACGAAATACGGAATATCTTTTTGATTCGCGACTTCAGATCCATCTAAGCGAGCAATCAGTTCTAGTATAACTTGATCCCCTAGAACGACTTCACGATTTACAGGCTCCCAAGGTGCCAGCTCTTCCCTAAGATGCTGTAGTAGATGGTCAACCTGATCGTCAGTGATTACGACGGGTTCAGCTGGGATACGGATCTCTCTATAAGCTGTTAAGGTTACTTCAGGTGTTAACGGAACTGTGGCTTTAATTGTTATAGGTTCCCGCTCAATGACTTGTACTTGTGGTAAGCTCCCTTGCTTAATTTCCTGCTCTTGGATCGCTTTAACCACTACCTCCGGTAGCATTATGTCCAAAGCGTCGTCTTCTAAAGCATGTTTACCTACAAATTGTTCCACAACAGCCCTAGGAGCCTTCCCTTTTCGGAACCCAGGCACATTTACTCTTCCTACGGCTCGCTTATACGCTCGTTCAATATACGGCTCCACATCCTCATCCGTTACGGCGATAGTGAGCACTACTTCACGATTTTGGAGATCTTCTCTGGTGATTTTCATACACGTACCAAAATGAATTCTTATTACAAACCTGTGCCGCCTTTGTCAAAGGCGGCACAAAGCTTAGCCAATCATTGAGATTATAACATGTCGTAGTAATTTAGTAACACTAACTATTTTTCTGACACTTTTATGTTCAACTCTTGCAGTTGCTCAGAAGTTACAGTTGAAGGGGTATTAAACAGTGGATCTGATCCACTCTGTGTTTTGGGGAATGCTATGACATCTCTGATCGATTCTGCGTAATCCGTCAACAAGGTCAAGAAACGATCAATGCCAGGTGCGATTCCACCGTGAGGCGGAGCTCCATATTCTAATGCTCCAAGGATCTGTCCGAAGCGTTCTTCCATTTGGGTTTTTGTATAACCAAGAAACTGCATTATGCGTTCTTGTTTTTCTCTGTTATGTATTCTAATGCTCCCACTTGCTAATTCCATTCCATTACACACTAAATCGTAATGTCTGGCTTTGATTTTCCCAGGATCCTTAGCTAGCATCCCCCAATGTTCGTCTTGAGGTGAGGTAAAAAGATGGTGTGATGCCTCCCAGCGGGCATTCTCATCGTCCCATTCGAATAATGGGAAGTCTGTTACAAATGCGAATGCCAATCTTTTCGGATCAGCTAACCCTAGCCGACTTGCCATTTCCTGTCTTAGCTGTGACATTACCGTGTTAATAAGTTTAGCTGGTCCGGCTGCCAACAGGATCAGATCACCAGGTCCGGCGTTAACTTCTTTCGCAATGCCAATTACTTGCTCAGAGGTGAGGAGCCTCGAAATGGGAGACCTGACGTGTTCCATCGTAAGGGTTTCTATATTGCCTATTTCTCCATCCAAAGCTATGTATATTAATCCCTTACCCCCCCGTGTTTGGACAAAGTTAACTAAACTATCTAAATCTTTACGCGAATAGGTGGCACAACCGGGGGCTACTAGCCCTTTCACTATTCCACCATTATCGATCGCTTCAGTGAGTATTTGTATTCCTGTTTCGTAAATACTGTCAGTTAGTGTTACAAGCTCTAGATCGTACCTGAGGTCGGGCTTATCTGTCCCATATTTTTCCATTACGTCGTCATACTTTAGCCGTGGGAAGTTATCAGATGAGATTCTGTCGACACCAATTTCCCTTACTATGCTTGAATAAAGGGTTTCTACCAATTCCATCACATCATTTTCATCGACGAAACTCATCTCAATATCCAGTTGGGTGTGTTCGTATTGCCTGTCACCTCTCAAATCTTCGTCTCTAAAACAACGTGCGATTTGGAAGTAGCGTTCGAATCCGGATACCATCAGGAGTTGTTTTAATTGTTGGGGTGATTGTGGAAGTGCGTAAAACGTTCCAGGGTTTAACCGGCTTGGCACTAGAAAATCTCTAGCACCTTCTGGAGTGCTTTTAGTTAGGATAGGGGTTTCGATTTCTATAAATCCGCGGTTGTCGAGAAAATCACGGATATATTTGACTACTCTGTGCCGTAACTTTATGTTGTCGTGCATCCGTTTCGTTCGTAAATCGAGGTATCGGTATTGCATTCTTAACAACTCGTCAATTGTCGCATCATCTGCAATTTCAAACGGTGGTGTTTTGCTTTGATTGAGAATTTGGACTTCGGTTGATCGTACTTCGATGTCCCCTGTAGGTATATTTGGATTCGCTGATCCTTCAGGTCTCAAACCTACAGTTCCAGTCACTAAAACCACCCATTCATTGCGGAAGGTTTCGGCTATTTTATGAGTCTCTGGTGTTTCATTAGGATCAATAACCACTTGCACAATGCCAGTGGTATCACGAAGATCAATGAAGATTAAGCTACCATGATCCCTACGCCGATGTATCCAACCAGCCAGTTGAACCGTTTCACCGGAGTTATTTACGTTTATTTCACCACAAGAGATAGTTTTGAGCACTTGTTTTTACCTCCAGTACTGAGACACGATTATAAGGTAGCATCTGGGCTGATTCAATGGACAGTTTGTTTGGTAGCGACTAGGATATGGGCAGTTTCACCCTATGAAAGGAAGAATGATGAGCACAAAAAAGGTGTTTGACACCAAACATAAGAGTAAAGAAATATCGGAAGGAGCACATAGGGTAGCGTCTAGAGCAATGCTACCGTCTGTGGGGCTCGACGAAGAAGCACGTAACAGACCTTTTATCGGCATGGAGATTATGTAGTGCGAAACTCTAGAACGGTTTTAATTGATAATAACCCTGGAAGAAGTGCGCAAACATTTGGCATTGCAAGGCAACTTGGAACCGACATGGACCTTATTCATGAGCCTTCGGTGGGAGTCATTGGAAACAAGGGGGATTCCCAATGTTACCTTGGAGTACAGCAGAAAGTTGAAGCTATTCAGGAAACCTTACGATTGAGTATAGGACGAGATAGTGGCCAGATAAGTATGAGATTGATCCAGCCTGAATATACCGTAGCTACATCTGATGGAATGCGTAATGGGACGAGGGAAATGCGATACTCCCTGATAGGAAGGGAAGTGACACATGACTCGGTGTGTGAACACCTGAGCGCGAGCGGGCTGGAAGGAATCATTGCAGTTGTCGCTTGTGATAAGCCTCCGGTTGGGACACTAGCTGGAATACTGGAACATAACAGACCTGCAATTATGATGTCCGATGGCACAATTCGCCCCGGAATAGATTCAGTTACAAATGAAAGAATAGATATCATTTCGGGATTTCAGGTTGCTGGAAGTGAAGACGAGGAAATGAAGAGGCGTTTGGCTTGTGAAGCGTGTCCAGGCTATGGAAGTTGCGGTGGTATGTTCACATATAACACGATGCAGACATTTATTGGAGTAATAGGTATGGAACCGTTGGATATGGTTTCACCTCCCTCTGATGACAGTCGTAGAACAGAACAATTTCCAGGTGAGTTAGTGAATTACTTGAGAGATATGATTGAATCGCAGGTTACTCCTCGTGATATTGTTAGTCGTGAATCGTTAAGAAATGGGATCATAGTTGCCATGGCCGTAGGGGGGTCCACAAATGTTATGTTACATGCTCCAGAAATAGCGAGGGCCGCTGGGTATGGCAACTTTTCTGATCAAATTATGTCCCCTGAAGAATTCAATTACTTATCCCAGCATGTGGTACCTGTTCTGGTTGATGCTAGGCCTTTTGGAAACTACTCTATGGTTGATATAGATGAAAAAGGCGGTGTCCAAGTTATAGTTAAAGAATTACTGGAGGCAGGTCTTTTGAACGGCGAGACCCTTACATGCACTGGGGAAACTCTAGCGCAACAGGTTGATCGTCTAGACCCTCCGAATCCTGATGGGGTTGTAATATATTCTGTAAAGGATCCATATAAACAGACAGGGGGGTTGAGAGTTCTTGGAGGGAATCTCTCACGTGAGTATAGTGCGGTATTGAAGCTTGCTGGTGTAGAAGGAGGTTTGGAGAACAATGTTTTTGCTGGCAAAGCCAGAGTATTTGACAGCGAAGCTGCTCTGCTGGATTCCCTGGAAAAAACCCCTGATATATTTGAAGACCGTGATATGATAATTGTCCGTTATGAGGGGCCTAGCGGGGCCCCTGGCATGCCAGAAATGCTCGATTCCACATCTAGAATTACGACACTCTGCAGGCAGAAAGGGATAGTTGTAGGGCTAATGACCGACGCTAGGTTTTCTGGTGGTTCTGTCGGTCTCGTAATAGGTCATGTTGGTCCAGAGGCAGCATTGGGTGGGGAAATAGGATTGATCGAAGACGGGGACGAAATAATAGTGGATCTAAATACTAATGAGCTTAATTGCACGGAGCTTTTTGATTCGTTAATCCTGGAGAAAAGGAAACTCTCATGGCAGAAGATAGTGGATGAAAATAACGGAGTGCATCCTTCGGTCGGTTTAGCAGATACCAGACTTCTTAACAGGATGAGATTTTCCGCTGTATCAGCCAAATTGGGTGCGGGTATGCATCCTAATAGAAAGCTGTGGGTTAGTGATCCGCGAGACCCGGTTGAATCTTCTTTCGTTCCATCAAACAAATATCGTTAGACGAAGAACTCCAAAATATAACTGCAAATTGGAATTCGATGCCACCAAATTACACTTCGGGTGCTTTGGCTAAATACGCAAAATTAATTGGGGCTGCAGCTGGTGGGGCAGTGACTGGCTAATTGTTAGTATTGTAAAATATACCTAGGGCGATTCTAAAAACACTATGGCATATATCTGGGTTCAATTCATTATTGCGACTGTAATTATACTTGGCTCGTCCAAATATTTGGCAAGGTCAGCTGACATAATCGCCTACAAGACAGGTCTAGGTAGAACGTTTATTGGTGTAGTGCTTTTAGCCTCCGCAACATCATTGCCAGAACTAGGAATTGGAGTGAGTTCGATAACTATGGTTGGGTCTCCAGATTTGGCTGCTGGCGATGCGTTTGGTAGCAATTTGGTGAATCTGCTCATTATTGGGTTAATGGACCTTTATTGGAGAAATGGGCCTATCCTTAACTCTATTGGCACATCAACTACATTAGTGGGCATATTGGGCATATTGGTTATCGGAATAGCAGCAATAGCTATAACGTTTCATCAGGGCACCACATTATTTGGTTCATGGTTAACCAGTCCGTTTTCAATAGTTCTTTTCGCAACTTTTTTGTTTGCCTTGTATATAATTTTCTGTGCTGAACGCACTGAAACTCTCAGTGATAACACAGAATATGACCAATCGTCTTTGCGTGGAGCAATTGGCATATATTCTTTAACTGCCGTGATAATTGTTGCTTCGGCTGTTTGGCTTGCTTTTACTGGAGACCATATCGCCGATCAAATGAAATGGGAAGAAAGCTTTGTTGGGACGCAATTTTTGGCTTTCAGCACATCCTTGCCGGAATTAGCTGCTTCATTTGCTGCCTTGCGTTTAAGAGCTCCCGAGCTGGCAATTTCCAATGTTCTCGGTAGCAATTTATTCAACATGGGATTTGTTTTATGGATTGATGAGTTAGCTTACACAAGCGGCTCACTTTGGACGGCCGTTTCTGGAATTCACGTGATGACGGCAATAATCGCTATCGTAATGACTGTAGCGGTTATAGTTGCACTACTAACCAGAGGAAGGCAACGACCTAGTAGATTTTGGACGTACGAGGCTATTTTGTTGATATTGTTGTACGTTTTCGCCAGTTGGATAAACTTTTTCCTGGTAAGTTAGGAATTCAGGTAAATATATAGGAGTAAAAGAGATGGTCTTACCCGAGGGAAGGTCCTTTGAGTTGTCTAAAGAATTATTGCAAGGTTCAATAGATGTTCATGTACATGCGACGCCCCATTTGCCGAGTAGCCCCCGTAGACTTGACCCTGTTGAAGCCGCTATTCAAGCGAGGGATGCGGGGATGCGTACGATTGTATTAATGGACGTATTCGAAATGAGTAATGGAATAGCCTGGTTGGTAAATCGCCTCGTTCCGGATTTCAAAGTTTATGGTGGCCTTATATTGAACACTGTTTATGGGAGTTTGAATCCCAGGGCAGTCAAGACAGCGATTAGCTACGGGGACGGAGCTAAATTCATAAGTTTTGGCACTCATTCTACGTATTTCCAAGCATCTAGAGAGGGAAGAATTGTAGATGGTAAGTTCGTTCCATTAAGTCAATTGTATCCAGAATTCAAAAGGGAAGAGGTTGATCGGGCTATTAGGATACCGGTGGACGGAACTATGACCAAGGAACTCGATGCAATATTGTCAATTATTGCCTCCAATCCAGACGTTTATATGAACACGGGGCATGTTTCTCCTGCGGAGGCCATTCGATTGGTGGAGCTTGGGAATACATATGGGATAAGCAATATTTTAGTTGCAACTGCGGTCACAAAGGCATCCACTACTGACCAGTTGGCATATATGGTCGATCTTGGAGCATTCATTGAGTATACGCTTGCCGCTTACACCCACACTACTCCAATTCCTAAAACTCACTACTACCCAGAGCTTGAATATGCTGCTATCGATGAAGGCATGGGAGAGCAAACGAGTGGAGGTATAAGGTTGGCGGCTGAGCAGATACAAACTTTAGGAGCAGAAAACTGCATAATAGCCACTGATTTTGGTGTTTACACTTTACCAGACCCAGTTGAGGGACTAAGGGAATTTATTGCTGCACTTTTGGACCTAGGTATCCCCTTGGGAGATATAAGGAAACTTGTGGCTATCAATCCAAGCAAATTGCTTGGACTAATAGATGGAACGCCTGAATAGGCACGTTTTAAATAGCCTCCCTGGCCGCTGTGTAGCTTTGCATAGTGTTTACGTCTATTAATACTTCAGGATTCTGAGTCTCCCATCGGTTAACCAATTCTGAATTATTGTTCACGATATACCGCAATCCTTCCGTGGATTCATCTATTCTCATCATCTGTGTAAGCAAAGCGTTGGGAAATATTATTGGATGCCCTCCCCTGTTTTGAAAAACAGGGATAGTGATTTTGGAAGTATTTCTTTTGTGTGCTTTCATAAGCTGTATAAGGAGGTTGGGGGTTCTTGGTTGGTCTACTGCCAATATCAAGATATCTCCTGCATTTGTAGGTATGTTTTGCAATCCAGTAATCACCGAACTACTCTTACCTGACTTGTAATTCTCGTTGACAACAATTCTTGTCCGATCTTCAAGTTTGATAGTGTCTGTGATCATACTAGCCTCGTGTCCGAGCACAACCAAAACTTCTTTGACACCACATGTTATGAGTGAAGCAATTTGATATTCAATAAGGTACTTGCCTCGCCAAGATAGCAGAGCTTTTGATTCGCCCATCCTAGTTGACTCTCCAGCTGCCAACAATATTGCTGTGACGTATCCTTTATTCACTAGCTACTAATTCCCAGCGGCGGCTAGTTTTACTTTGGCTCTTTCTAGTTTATTGATTACTTTTTGTAGTAGCGTATCAGGCAGTTTCATAGAGCCCCCGTCACCACCCAACCGCCATTGAACAATTTCGGCCATGATACTGATAGCAATTTCAGCGGGAGTTCTAGCTTTCAAGTTAATGCCTATAGGGGCGTTTATAGAGGCTAGCTTTGCGGGAGTCAAACCCCTCTTTAGGAGCTCTTCATAAATGAGTATAACTTTGCGTTGTGATCCAACCAAACCTACATATCCAGCATCCGTTTGGGCTGCTTTTTCCAACGCTACATCATCGAAGTTGTGACCTCTAGTGGCAATTACTATTGCGGTGTTTTGATTAATAGGAAACGCATCAAGACCCTTATCGTAGGAGTCAACCACCGTTAAGTCTGCCTCGGGGAATCTTTCCTTGT
The DNA here is from genome assembly GCA_964493125.1 of uncultured Dehalococcoidia bacterium. Lineage (GTDB taxonomy): Bacteria > Chloroflexota > Dehalococcoidia > Lucifugimonadales > QGNO01 > QGNO01. The sequence goes on from CAZBMS010000009.1 coordinate 32,863, forward strand.
TTGAAAATTCTGGGCGATCATCCAGAACAAAGACGCGTATTCCGATTGTTTTTGCAATTGGAGCAAGTGATTTTGATATGTGACCTCCTCCCATAAGTATTAGTGTTGGTGGAGAAGTGTATGATTCAATAAATATTTCGTCGCCATTGGCACCTGTGAAATGCTCGCATTTTCCTAACCCTTGTAGTTCTGCGGCTTTTGAAATGGCCTGTTGGTCGGTATGGTTATTACCCAGAGTGCCATCAGTTTTCTCGCCACGTACGATGATCATCCTAGAGCTCATCCTAGCGACACTTGTACTATTAACAACTGTCGCTATAGTCACCGAATCACCGCCATGATAGGCATCAAGGATCTTGTTCCCGAGATTAATGAACTCTTTCGTTTGTCTAAACGGCTCTAAATAGAAATACATTGTGCCACCACAAACTAGGCCATCCTTAGCTGCAATTTCCTCATTAAGGTAATAGTCTTGATATGTGGGACCAAGAGCATTTCTCATGATTTCCTTTGCAATGAACCAGATATCCCCTTCAACGCAGCCACCGCCTAAAGTGCCAATTGCGGATCCGTCACGACGAACCAACAATTTAGCTCCAGGTTTTTGGGGGGTTGAACCTTTTGTGCGTACCACGGTTGCTATAACAAACTGGTCGTCGTCAGCGGCCAATTTTGTAGCTTCATGAAAGATTGCTTCCATTTAGTTGTCCTCACAAAGTATGGGTCGATTCCGCATTCATATATGCTTGACCCATGTAATTCGACACGTATTATATAGCCAAATGATAATTAAAGATAAACCCGGACATTCTAAAAGGGAGTTTGATCATAAATGTGATGTTTGTAACTCGGGTGCCGTTGAGGTTCATTGCAAAATAATTTGCGTGAATTGTGGGTATACGAGAGATTGCTCTGATCCATAGTCTAAATCGCTAAATTTAGACCTTCCGATTTTTGGTCGTATAAACTGGGAGTCCATCCACCATTTCGTAAGTATAGTCGGAAAACATATTGGGCCACTTTTCTATAGCAAGCTCCGCAATTTTGGCAAAAACCAATCTGATTTCCTCTTCAGCCCAAGGCGCGGTTCTTTGTTCAATAACATGCCTTAAAGTCCGTATGTTAGTTGACCAACCTATGTTAGTAGCCAGTCCTATTGGGGCAACTCTTCGCATAGCCGAGGTGATCTTCTTTTTCTCGTCAAAAGAATCGAGCGAATCCAAGTCAAATGCCTCTGCAAGTTCAAGTTGCAGGTTGCTTAAGGACTCAAATGTCTTTGAGAAAATCGTCATTGCTGCCTCGGACTCCTCGATAACAGTGGGTGCAAACCATTCTAAATCCGTGAGCCTCACGAAGCGAAGTGACTCTTGAGACATTGCTGTACCGACTCTGTGTCTAACCAGTTCATGTGTGAAAACTCGGCTTACGTCAGTGAGAAAGAAATTTGCTACTCCGTGTTCCAATACTGACCCGTCGCCCTTTTCTATGATATTGGTAATGTAGCTCTGATTTGTTTTTCTAACACGTGTGATATTCGCGTTTAAGTTTGTACCAAATGATCGATAGCAGGCTCTACCGTAGACTTCGCTTATTAGCTCGATATCGGAAGGTGCATCCGAGGTCCAATCTGGTACGCCTAAATGTTCTAAGAGCGCCTGTAAACCTTCTGTATTTACCTTTGATTCGCCTATTAGAAATACCTTCGGTTCAATGGTTTTAACCATCCTATCAATGCCTCCAGGCTATATTCCGACGAGTCCACCCGAAATTGGATTCTATATCGGCGCGCCGCGATTTCGAATAAGTCTAAGGTAATCGCAAGCGATGTTTGTGTATTCTATCCAGATTTTCAGGAATACACTACATTATCTTTGTAAGCTTTCAATCAGATTATTTATTAGGATAGGAGCAGAAGGCCCGGGTTTTCCAAAATCCTCTTAACTTCCGCTAAGAATTGGGAACTCTCAACACCATCTGAGACCCTATGGTCGATCGAAAGAGTTACATTCATCATCTGTCTAATGACTATATTGTCGTTCTCATCGACTACTGGTTGTTTTTTCACAGCGCTAATAGCAAGTGTTGCAGCCTGAGGTGGAAGAATAATTGCACTAAATTCATCTACTCCAAACATGCCTAGGTTACTGGTGCTGAAAGTGCCCGTGTATTCTTCCTGTCGTAGTCGCCCTTCGGCTGCCCGCTGAGCCAGATCCTTGCTAGCGATTGCCATTTCAGAAAGTGACTTATTTTGTGCGTTAACTATTGCTGGTACCATTAGTCCATCATCCGTAGCTATCGCCATGCCAAGATTAACGTGTGAGTATGTCTCCAGTTGTTCGCCTTGGTAAGATGCGTTAAGGCCGGAATGCTTCATGAGACCCATCACAGCGGCTTTCATCACCATGTCGTTAACTGACACCCGTTCGGCACCTTCGAGTTGTTGATTAATCTCACCCCTGAGAGCCATCGATTTAGTCATGTCAATTGATATGGTTATGTAAAAGTGGGGGGTCCCATTTTTACTTTGCGAAGTCGCACGAGCAATTCCTTGTCTCATTCGAGAGAGTTGGACTTTACCAGCGGACGCAGCTTGTTCTGTCGGTTCAGATGAACTAGAAGGTGCAGTTTCGCCAGATTCTTCAAAACTCAAAACGTCTTCTCGTGTTATCCTTCCTCCAGGCCCAGTCCCATTAATATTTGCTAGGTCTATACCTTTTTCATCAGCCAGTTTCTTAGCTACAGGAGACGCCTTTATTCGTGTCGTATCTGATTTGTCTTCCTTCTTAGGTTCAGTTGCCTTTGAGGCTGCTTCGGATTTCGATTCATCTTTTTCAGGTTCACTAGTACTCTCTTCACCTGCTTCTGATCCAGATGTATCAGCCCCGAGTTCATCTATGTCTTCATCGGCGTTTCCGATAATGCCTATAAGGTGACCGACCGGTACGGTTTCACCTTCTTTAGCTAGGATTTTTCGCAGCAGGCCATTAGCAGTGGATTCCATTTCGACTACTGCTTTGTCAGTCTCAATCTCGGCTACCGGATCACCTCTCTTAACCTCATCACCCTCCGATAATATCCACCTGACAATTGTGCCTTCTACCATGTCGTAGCCCATTTGGGGCATCAAAACTTTTGTAGCCAGTTTGGGCCTCCTATTTCCAACATTCGCGTATTATATCAACAAATGATCAAGAAATGTGCTTATTATCTAGCAAGCTCTTTGCGTATAGCATCGATAAGGGTTGCTTCTGTAGGTGCGACAAGCGGTTCTAAGCTCATTGAGTAGGGAGTGGGTACATCGACTCCACCTAGTCTAGCGACTGGACCATCTAGGTCATCGAAAGCTTCGTGTTGAATTGTACTTGCTATTTCACCACCAAATCCTCCAGTCTGCCATACCTCTTCCACTACCAAAGCGCGGCCGGTCCTTCGTACCGATTCGATCACAGTTTCTTTATCCCAGGGCCGTAGGGATCTAAGATCCACTACTTCAACTTCCAACCCTTCCTTTGACAAGGTGTCAGACGCTGCAATAGCAACATTAACCATCCTTGAGTATGCAATTATAGAAAAGTCTTTCCCTTTTCTTTTGATGTCTGCTTTTCCTATCGGTACTTCGTAGTAATCATCCTGTACTTCACCTTTGGTACTATAGAGAAGGATGTGTTCTATGAACATAACAGGATCAGATTCCTTACGAACGGACCTAAACAATCCAAGAGCATCGTGAGGAGTAGCTGGTATGACGACTTTAAGCCCTGGCACCGATGCATACCAACCCTCTAGGTTTTGAGAGTGTGTCGCCGCGAGTGCGGCACCTCCTCCAGTGACTGTCCTCACTATCATAGGGGCAGTGAATTGCCCTCCAGACATGTATCGCACTTTCGCTGCGTGGTTGACGATTTGATCAAGTGCCAACAATGAAAAATTGATAGTCATAATTTCAACTACAGGTCTCAGTCCAACCATAGCTGAACCAGTCCCTATCCCAACCATAGCCGATTCTGCTATCGGTGACTCGACTATACGTTTTGGACCGAATTCGTCAAGAAAACCTGCAGTGACCCCATAGGATCCGCCATAGGGTCCAATGTCTTCACCAATTATGAACATCCGCTCATCTTCGGTAAGCCCTTCCCTAAGCGCTTTTGTCATAGCTTCTCTGTAACTAACTTCAGCCATATTTACCTCTAATTGTTTTCTGCGTACACGTTCTTGTATAGGTCACTTGGTTCTGGAAAAGGACTCTCGTCAGCAAACTTCACGCTTTCCTCAACCACCTCTTCTATCTCCAAGTTGATCTTGTCTAGCAAATCTTGTGTAGCCTTCTTATTTGAAATAAGCCATTCACCAAATGTGGCAATGGGGTCACGTTTTCTATATTTACCTTCCTCTTCTTTTGATCTATACAATACTGGATCTGCCATTGAGTGGCCCCGGAATCTGTAAGTGCTGAATTCCAAAAAATATGGGCCTTTTCCAGACCGAACATGTTCTACAGCTAGTTTTGTTGCCTCTCTTACTGCTAGCACATCCATCCCATCAACTTTTGCTGATGCCATACCATATGCGTCGGCCATTTCAGTTAACTTAGGGTTAGCCATGGATTCCTCGAGTGGTATGCCCATTCCGTAGAGGTTGTTTTCACAAACGAAAATAACCGGCAGTTTCCACAGAGCTGCCATGTTCATTACCTCATGAGCTTCGCCCTCATTAAGAGCACCGTCACCGAAAAACGTGGTTACCAAACGGTTGTCATTGTTATATTTGAACCCAAAAGCGATCCCATTCGTTAGAGGCAAATGCCCGGCTACAATAGCGTATCCTCCCGCGAAGTTGGAGGTTGCATCAAAAAGGTGCATCGACCCTCCCATTCCCTTGGAACAACCGGTAGATTTCCCAAAGAGTTCGGCCATGATCGAGTTTGGTGTTAATCCTTTGGCGAGGGCGTGGCCGTGATCACGATAGTGAGTGGTTACATAGTCGTCCTCATTAAGTACACTGATCGCCCCCACTGCAACTGCTTCTTGTCCTGTGTAAAGGTGCAGGAAGCCGCGAATTTTTCCCAGCATGTATTGTTCTGCACATCGATCCTCAAAAACACGTAAAAGCGCCATTTGTCGATAAAACTCAATCAAGGTTTTGTCGTCAAGGCTCCCTGTTGTAGTAACTGTTTTTGTACTCATTAGAGTGGAGTAATTCTCCTTGTTAAATTCCAATTAGATGTGAATCGCTTCCCCGTCAACAGCCAACGCTGCCTCTTTAAGGGTTTCTGATATCGATGGGTGGGAATGGACTACCCAACCTAATTCTTTCACAGTTCCCTCGAGATGGTGAGCTACTGACCATTCGGCAAGCATTTCTGTTACCTCTGATCCTATCATGTGAGCACCTAATATCTCTCCATATTTTTTGTCGGACACAACTTTGGTGAGTCCATCGGAGCTCCTTGTGGCTAAGGCTTTTCCACTTGCCTGAAACGGGAATTTCCCAACTTTTACATCGTATCCGTTTTCTTTGGCTTGCTTTTCAGTCAGTCCGAAACTTGCCACTTGTGGGTGACAGTAAGTAGCTCGCGGCATGTATTGGTATTGTAATGGTGCACTGTCCAGTCCAGCTATCAATTCCGCTGCCATCACTCCCTGGGCCATTCCAACATGCGCTAAAAGCATTATTCCTGTAACGTCACCTATAGCCTTTATACCTGTTATATTTGTATTCATTCCGGAGTCGACTTTCACAAAACCCCTGTCCACCTCTACTCCAATATCTTCTAATCCTAACTCTTCGGTGTTTGCTTGGACGCCAGCAGCTATTAGTACCAAGGAGCTATCTATTGTACTTGTATCATCGCCAGAAGAAATTTTGAGCGAAACGCTACTCTTAGTAAGTTCCGCGTCATCTATTTTCGCATTAGTCAGAACTTTAATCCCTTGTTTCTCAAAGGATCGTTGAAGTAAACGGCTGATGTCCTCGTCCTCATTTGGGAGTATGTTTTCTTGCATTTCCACTATAGTCACTTCAGCCCCGTACACATTCCATAAATATGCGAATTCTGCGCCTGTTGCGCCTCCTCCAACAATCACAACCTTGTCTGGTACCGTACGAAGTTCCAATGCTTCCCTACTGGTGATTATCTGTTTTTTGTCTATTTCTAACCCAGGAATTGATCTCGCCCGTGCACCAGTAGCAATGA
>CAZBMS010000010.1:0-38213 GCA_964493125.1 uncultured Dehalococcoidia bacterium
GGAGACAACATGGAGCTCAAATTATTGGTGGTTGTTGCGGGATTGGTGAAGATTACATTAAGTCGTTGAGGGCGGCTTTCACAGGGTAAATAGTCGGTTTTACTAGAACCTTTAGGCGTAATCCTATGTTCGTAGTTGTTTAGAGTTTTTTAACTGAACTTTTTTACTACTAGCACTTGCTGGCAATGAGGAGTAAGGTTCGCTTAGTTTGAGAAGTGGAGGATGCGATGAGTGCAGGTAATTTCGAATCCCACAAAATTGCTATATTGCCTTGCGGCACTTCACCAGAACATATCAATGGCGGGTCCGATCGGGTAAATAACAACCCCAGTCACCTTCTATTTCTTGAGAAACGTGTTAACGACTCCTGCGTGGATATTTGGGTAACTGGAGGGATTAAACTTAGCGTAGAAATAGACCGGTTAAGAAAAGGTCTTGATTCATTGGAAACTCAGGCTCCTCATGAAAAGTAGAGATTTGGCACTTGGATAATAGGAAGGGTACTTCGACGGATTCAGCTAAGGGGCCTCCAGGTGAGTGGCGAACCTATTATGGATGGCGCGTCGTCGGAGTATCTACAATTATCCACGGAGTCATGGGTGGGCTCGGTCATGTAGGCTTCTCTGTGTATTTTTTGCCTTTAGCACGTGACTTTGGAGTGTCACACACTAAGATGTCTTTCGCTTTTGCCCTTCGTACTTTGGAGGGGGGATTAGAAGGCCCTATCATTGGATTCCTCGTAGATCGATTGGGTGGCAGAAAGATGGTCCTGTTCGGTGTGTTGCTAGGTGGGATCGGCTTCATACTAATGGCGGCTACAAACACTTACATGCTTTTTCTTATCGTATTCCTTGGATTGGTCACTGTGGGAATGTCTGTACCCCATCATGGACTGTTTGCCACGATCAACCAATGGTTCAGGCGGAGATTGGGATTTGCTATGTCGTTGGCTATCAGTGGTTCAGGGATCGGTGGGGCGATAATTACTCCTATAGTCGCGTGGATAATACTTAATCATGGCTGGCGTTATGCATCTGTTTTTTCTGGGCTATTGCTTCTAATCATCGGGTTGCCGCTTGTTAGTTTGGTAAAAAGTCCGCAGCCTGGTGAAAATGCTTTGGAAGATTTAAACACTGGAAATGCTAAGCCTGGTGGGGCTACGGGAGATGTTGGGGAAACAGTAGTTCAAGGGTTTGATATGGATTTCTCTATAGGGCAGGCCTTACGCACAAGCACCTACTGGCTTCTTAGCTTTGCGATAGCTATGCGGCTGACAGGCCAACAAGTTCTTATGGTGCACATAGTTCCGATCCTAGTTTCCCGTGGAATAAGCGAGGGCGTTGCGGCAAGTCTGGTTGCTTTAATGTCTCTAATGCGTTTGCCATCAGTGCTTGCTTTGGGGTTTCTTTCAGATAAATGGTCCCGTGAAAAGATGGCCAGTGTGGCGATGCTCTCAGGAACTATTGCCGCACTCTGTGGCGTTTGGGGGCCGAACGGAGTTATGACAGGTATTATCCTTGTTCTTTTCTTTTCACTTGCTCAGGGCAGCAATGCAATTACTTGGGCTCTTGTTGGCCAGTACTTCGGTCGAAAAAACTTCGCTTCTCTTCGTGGGGGCATCTCACTTTTCCAGAGCATATTGTCTACAGGTGGGCCCATCGCTGCAGGGTGGATATTCGATAATACTGGGAGTTATCAAATCGCATTGATTGGGATTGGTGGTGCTTATTTGCTTGGCGCGATCACATTTTGGATATTGAAAACGCCTCCTAACCCTATAAACAGTAATTCCTGAAGTCGCCTTCAGTTATATGGATCTGAGATTGTGAGTTGACTAGTTGATTAAATAGAGATAAAGAAAGGGCAACCGATTTCTTTAGGAGGAAGAATTGCCGAAGAAGACGATATACGAAAAGAAGGGAAAAATTGCATATTTGACGGTTAACAATCCTGAAAAAGCAAATGTCATGGACTCCCAGATTGTGGAAGAGATGGCCGAAAGCTACAGGGATTACTGGGAAGACAAGGATCTCCGTTGTCTTATAGTCACGGGAGTTGGAGACCGGCACTTTTCTGCCGGCCACCACATACAACCGCCTCCTCCCGGGCAAACAGAGGAAGACAGGAGACTTCAAGGCATAGAAAACTTCATTTATCCCAAGGCTGGTACTGTGAATGGGCGTGAAATAGCCGTAGTGAATGGAGGGATGGACTTTCCGCAGATTTACAAACCGGTTGTTTCTGCAATTAACGGATGGGCGGCTGGAGCTGGTTTGTACATGACGCTTACTACTACAGATATCCGAATAGGATGTCAGGAGCATGCGAGGTTTTTCTATGCTTTTACAACCAACCTTGGTGGTATAGGTAGTGGTCCGTCGGCTACTCGAGTTATGAAGCAGCTCAACTATGCTCATGCTATGCAGTTCCTTTTAATGGATGAACCAATAGGTGCGGATGAAGCTGTCAGGATAGGATTGATTAACGAATCAGTGCCTCACGACAAATTAATGACTCGTGCAGAGGAAATTGCGAATAAAATAGCCTCTCTTCCCCCAATTGCGGTACGATTCCTTAAAGAGTTCCTAATCCGTGGGCAAGATTTGTCGAATGATCAAGCTTGGCATTTGCAGTGGGTATATAACCACCTAGCCAGCACCCACTCCTCAGACGCGTTAGAAGGGGCCCAAGCCTTTTTGGAGAAAAGGCCACGTAAAGTTGGCGGCGGCGTTCGTTCATAAAGAAGATTCACCGATTACAATTTAGGAGGGTTTCAAATGGTTATATCTAGAGGACTGGATACAGCTTACGATGTAATAGATTCAATAGAAGGAGAGGCGGTACAAGGAGCAGCCAGGTCAAAGGTTTTGATAGGCGGAGACGAAATTGTACTGGAGAAGATGACGTTTGAAAACGGAGCATTTTCCTCACCTCACACGCATACCTATGAGATAGTCAGTTACGTACTGAGAGGTAGGGGTGACGTTACCATTGGCAAAGAGACATTCAGGGTTAACATGGGTGATTCTTTCAGATGTGGTAAGGGCGTACCTCATAGTCTTAAGGCGGTAGAGGGTGAAATAACAGTTATAGAGGCACACGGTAAGATTTAGAGTTTTAGTCACCCTCCTAGCTGGCTACTATGCTAGGAGGGTGACTTTGTGAACTTTGTGCACCGCTTTGACAGCTTCTAAAATGCTATTTCAATATAATGAAGATAAAACGAAATTAGTGAACAAAAGTTGTGTAAGCATTGTAAAGCGACATTAAATGTGTTAGAAACTCGATAAAATATGCTATATAATGTGTAGCGGTAACGAAAAACACACTAAGGGGGTGTGCACATGAGTTATGGGAAAAATTTGAGGAGGTTGGTAGGAGTGGTCCTTGCTATGGGACTGCTTTGGACTTTGGCCTGCGGGTCGTCTGAAGAAGCAGCGCCCGCGGCTCCAACAGCGACTCCTACTACGGCTGCGGCGCCAGCGGCGGCAGCTACGCCTACTCCGAAACCAAAGGATACATCTAAGGATCCTGTTTATGGTGGGACAATCAGGCTGACTGACAGAGTCAGAAGCATGGATATTGGTACAGTGGCTGGAAACCCTGGTGAATACAACCAGATGCAGCAGTATATGAGCCAGTTAATCCGTGTCAGCTTGGCTGACAGAGTCACCATTGAGGGAGACTTGGCAGAGTCCTGGACGGTTGAAGAGGGTGGTACCGCATACAAATTCAAGTTGCGGGACAACCTGATGGACCATTCAGGAAAACGCTGGACCGCTGACGATGTAGCTTATGCAGTCTGGAAGATTATTGCCAGACCACTGAAGGATCCACTTCGACGTATTATGTGCTGGTCACAGGGTGCTGCTGAGTCAGATCCTAACGGACCTGCAGCTGGTACCGCAGTTGAGGTCACCGGTGAGCTAGAGTTTGTGGTAAGGACAAAGAGTCCTATCTCTTGGTACCCAGCATGTATGGCTCAACACTTCTCCCTGATCGGTAACGGCGATGTCATGAAGAAGATCGTGGCCGAAGGTGAATTCCGAGAGGCGTCACCAGAGGACGGGGAAACCATAGGTACTGGTCCTTTCTACGTTAAGGAATACATCCGTGGAAACAAGGTTACTTTTGAGAAGTTTGACAGCTTCTTCCGCGATGGCCATCCTTACCTAGACCGTGTTGAGATAACCAACGTCAAAGAATTGGCATCTAAGGTTGCAGCGGTAGCTGCAGGGCGATCGGAAGGTTGGATTTATGGACCGTGTTGTGAGCCTAACCTCTCAGATATCGCTCCATTAAAGAAACAGTACAAAGAAGAGTTTGTGGTGCCACAGTCATTCGCATTTGGGACTGCTAGTTTCATAGTAAATATGCAGCGTGCACCTTTTGGTCCTCAGGACGATCCGACTGCTAGAAAAATACGCAAGGCAGTCCAGCTTTATATAGACAGAGGGCTTGAAAATGAGCTCATATATGAAGGATTGGGCTTCCAGATATTCTTCTACTACTGCGGATTTGACTGGATCATGACTTGTGATGAGTGGAAGGATCGACCTGGTCACGCCGAAGACTTGGACAAGAAAGATGCAGAGAGAGCAGAAGCTAAGGCGATAATGGAAGAACTTGGCTACAGTGCGAGCAACATGCTCGAACTCGAACTTCTTTCTGCTGAGGCTGGTTCAGGTAGGCGTACTTCAGAACTTCTACAGCAAGACCTGAAGGGTATGCATATAGCTGCCAAGCTCCGAATCCCACCAGGTGGAGAGTCGGTTTATGACGACCAGTTTGCTGGTAGATTTGACTTGGTGTATGACGTATCTGGTTATGGTCTCTTCGACCCGGTCATTTTCGACCAGAACAAGTACATGCCGTTAGAGTCTGGATCTGAAAACTACGGTCGTTGGGAAAACGCAGAATGGATGAAGTTGTACGAATCTCAGCTTGCGATTTCTGACCTGAAAGAGCGCGGCGCGGTTTATAAGAAAATGGTAGATATCCTCTTTGAGGATCTCCCGATCTTGCCAATGAACCGAATGCGACCGCCACATCCGTATATGGCTTACGTTAGAGGATGGGCTCCGAAGAAACTTCATGCATCTTCGGCTAGCTTAGAGGCCGTTTGGCTTACACCTAACGATAAGAAGCCTTGGCCGGAGCAGGCAAAAACAGATATCTACGACACAGGCTTGTTCAAGCTTAAGTAGGATCTTAGTAGTTATATAAGCACTATGGCGCCGCCCAATTCAAGGGCGGCGCCATAGTTGGTATTTTGAACTTATTTGGCGATCGGTTACGACGAATTGGAGCTAGGGAGGGACCCAGGCTTTGCGTAACTACATTATAAAGCGTTTATTGCTATTTATACCGACTGTCATAGCCGTCTCGATGGCTCTGTTTGCTATTTTAAGAATTCTCCCCGGTGATGTAGCAGCAGTTATTATTCAGGCTGGTGATCCTGAAGTTACGATCACTGAAGAAGAGAGAATCCGTGTAACCGAAGAATTGGGATTGGATCGCCCAGTACACATCCAGTATGCCGAATGGATGTGGGGCGTTTTGAGGTTTGACCTCGGCGACTCATTTATCATAAAGAGGCCTGTGATGGAGTTCGTGAAGTTACAGGTACCTGTAACTCTACAAGTGGCTCTTCTATCGGCTATATTGGTAGCGGTCATTTCCATCCCTATTGGGGTTCTTGCTGCTGTTTATCAAGATGCGTGGCCGGACTATATTCTGCGCGGTGCCGCTATATTAGGACTCGCAATGCCAAGTTTTTTCATAGCTCTCTTGACCGTGCTCATCCTTTCGAGGTTTTTCCACTGGATGCCTCCATTTGGGTTCGTTCATTTATGGCAGGATCCGTGGGTTTCGTTCCAGCAATTACTATTCCCGGCGCTTTGTATTGGCTTCCACAGTAGTGGATCGATGATGCGTATGACTAGAGGTCAAATGCTAGAGGTTCTGCGGGACGATTATATTAGGACAGCGAGGGCGAAGGGGCTGGCAGAAAGATCGGTCATTATTAAACATGCCTTGAGAAATGCTATGCTTCCAGTTGTAACTCTGTTTGGATTCCAGATTGCCTTCTTACTTGGCGGCACTGTAGTTATTGAAATTATATTTTCTATACCTGGCATGGGCCAACAGTTAATAGAGGCAACGTTGCTTAGGGATTTCCCGATAGTACAAACTTACGTTTTGTATATTGCTGTTATAGCAATGCTTTCAAATCTTTTAGTTGACTTAACTTACGCTTGGCTTGACCCAAGGATTTCATATTCTTAAAAGGGAAAGGGTGATTTGTTGAGGAGATGGGGCTATGACTCAGTCAGTTCAAATACTAGAAAATAAAAAGAGAGATAAGAATATGCTCTCTCGTTCTTGGTCTTGGTTGTGGGTTTTTACTAAGCGTAAGCCTTTAGGTGCCGTGGGATTATGGATAACGGTTGCGTTTATATTCGTAGCTGTTTTTGCTGATTATATTATCCCATGGGACCCGTTTGAATTTCATCGCAGGAACCCAGTAGATCCGCCTTTTACTGAGCATAATACCGGGAAGATGTTTTGGTTTGGCACTGACCAGATAGGACGGGACGTGTTCAGCAGGACGCTAATTGGATCAAGAGTTTCTATGTATGTGGGTCTTGTGACAATGTTGGCAGCCGCCGGCGGAGGTTTGATTTTGGGAGTGAGTTCCGCTTACATCGGTGGTAAGTTCGATTTAATCATCCAGCGTTTTGTAGACGGTATAATTGCGATGCCCACTTTGATTTTAGCGATGGCATTGGTTACTGCTTTGGGACAATCTATTAACAATGTCATTTTGGCGATAGCTATCGTTCAAATTCCCCGGATAACACGTGTTATCCGGTCTGCGGCACTTAGTATTAAAGAGGTGCCTTATATAGAAGCGGCTAGGGCAATAGGTGCTTCTGACTTGAGAGTCATGTTGAGGCACGTCGCTCCCAATACCATGGCGCCATTGTTGATAGTTGCCTCATCGGCTGTAGGTAGCATTATTATTACTGAATCTACCTTGAGTTTCTTGGGGTTAGGTGTAGACCCAGAAACTCTTACGTGGGGTGCTTTGGTTAGCGGAGACTCTCGATTGCACTTTTCTGCGGCGCCTTGGATGTTGTTAGGTCCTGGGATAGCTGTAACCTTAGTTGTTTTTGGGACCAACATGTTTGGGGACGCACTCAGAGACGTTCTGGATCCCAAGCTGCGTGGTCGTTAACGGCAGTATTAACACATAACATAGCGATTATCTTAGTTTTCAACCAGCTTTTTTGGATGTGCTGATTTAGGTTTTTCAGGCATTTGTTGGGTATATAAGGGGGGTTAATTATGTTGTATGAAGCAGAGAAAGGTGACATATCTGTTCTAGTTGCCGGTGATGCAATGATAACGAAAAGAATGTCGACTTTTAGAGAGCCTAGTTTCCTCAAGCTTGTCGATGTGATTCGTGCAGCTGATGTCAGTGTTGTGAATGCGGAGATGCTTTTTCATAATTTTGAGATGAGCTGGCAAGGTAAGGACAGCATCTCATATCAAGTTTCAGACCCCGCCAACTTGAGAGAGTTAACATGGATGGGTTTTGATGTTGTAACTACTGCTAATAATCATGCATATGATTACTCAGAGGCAGGTCTCCTGGCTACTCTTCAAAATATGAAGGAACATAATATTCCTCAGGCTGGAGGTGGCATGGATCTGGATCATGCCAGAGCTCCTTACTATCTTGATACGGGTGCAGGTAGAGTAGCAGTTATGTCGGCCACTACTACCTATTCTGAGCAGTCACCAGCCCGTCAGGGTCGCCACGATTTTGCTGGAAAGCCCGGAATAAATGCTGTTCGTCATGGTGTGACCCATCATATCAAGAAAGATCACTTTAATTCTCTTTTGGAACTAAAGGACTTGTTGGGTATATCTTTAAAAGAAGAGGCGGGTCGCAATTTCCAACCACAAGTTTCTCATCCGTTGAATAATGATACTGATCTAAACTTCTTGGGAACCTCATTTCATTTGGGAGATGCGTATGATGTGACTACTCACATCAATCAGGAAGATATGACCGGAATCAAGAATTGGATAAGGGGCGCGGGTAAGCAGTCTGATTGGGTAGTTTATGGTGTTCATTGCCACGAAAGTGGTAATTATGGTGAATATCACGGTGGGCATCGGATATCGCCCCCAGATCATTTAATAGAATTTGCTCATCAGGCTATTGATGAAGGTTGTGACGTTTTCTTTGCCCACGGACCACATGCCTTACGGGGTATAGAGATATATAAAGGCAAGCCTATCTTTTATAGTTTGGGCAACTTTATATTCCAAAACGAAGCTGTTCAGTGGGTCCCGGAACCAGCTTACAGTGGCCAAAGTCTTGGATTGGATGCTACTCCAGGTGACTGGGGACACGAACGATCTGGAGGCGGTAAATACGGCTTTGCTGGTGATTTGGTTCATTATCGTAGTGCAGTATGCACAGCTGACTTTTCAGGTGGAAAACTTAAAGAGATTAAGATTTACCCCATAGACATGGGATTTCAGAAAGTGATTGCACAGAGGGGTAGACCTGTACTAGCCGAAGGGGAATCCGCTCAATGGTCCCTAGAAAGATTAAAGGAAGCATCTAAAGTGTTTGGAACAGAAATAAAGATTGAAGGGGACGTTGGATACATTAGACTTTAGTTGGAAGAACAAGTGACTTGGAGACGATATGATTTATGATGCTGAGCAAGGGAATATTTCTATAGCCGTAGCGGGTGATGCGATGATCTCTCGGGGGATGCAGTCTTTTAGAGAGCCCCAGTTTCTCAAGCTTGTTGAAATACTAAGGGCAGCCGACGTAAGTGTCGCAAACCTGGAGTTTCTATTCCACGATTACGAAAGTACTTGGCAATGGACTGGAGGAACGTACACTAGATCAGACCCTAAGAATTTAAGAGAACTAAAATGGATGGGGCTCGATGCGGTTTTGACGGCTAATAACCACTCGTATGATTTTTCAGAGGGGGGTTTTTTCACTACCCTTGAGCATTTGAAGCAATTTGATCTTGCTAATGCTGGTGGGGGGAAAGACATTGACCACGCCAGAGCACCTGCTTATGTTGACTCTGCACGTGGTCGAGTCGCAGTAATGTCCACTTCCAGCACTTTTACTGACATATCTAGAGCTGGACCTGGCAGGCACGATTTTCCGGGCAAAGCAGGAATCAATGCTTTGCGTCATAACAAGGTACATTATGTTGAGAGGGATGTTTTTGACGCTCTTCATAAGGCTAACAAAGAGTTGGGCTATGATGAGCAGGAAGAGGCTGGTGCGAAATTTGGATTTTCTGGCCGCTCAGCATTAATAGATAAGAGTACCGAGGCTAGCTTTATGGAGGGCAGCTTCCGACTATCCGAAGAATTTAAGGTTGAGACGACCGTTAACAAAGAAGATATTGCCGGCATAGGTGACTGGATTCGTGGAGCGAAGAAGCAAGCTGATTGGGTAGTCTACGGAGCTCACAGTCACGAAAGTGGAAGCACTGGTGAGTATCACGGAGGATCCCGTGTTTCTCCACCAGATTTTCTTATCGAGTTCGCTCGTTGGAGTATTGATCAGGGTTGTGATGTTTTTGCGGGACATGGTCCACATTATCTGCGTGGGATTGAGATTTACAAGGGTAAACCCATTTTCTATAGTTTGGGCAATTTTATATTTCAGAATGAGACGGTAGATTGGGTTCCTACAGAGGGGTATAGAAGATTTGGCTTGGGTCTTGACCAGACGCCGGGGGATTATTTTGATTCTAGATCTGATTCTGGAGAGCGTGGATTTCCCTCAGATCCTCTTTTTTGGCAGAGCATAGTAGCGGTTTGTAATTACCAAGGTCATGCACTTAAAGAGGTGCTGTTGTACCCTATAGACATGGGATTTAAACGTCCAATTTCTCAGAGAGGCAGGCCTGTGTTAGCCGAAGGTGAAGTCGCTCAAGAGATCCTAAAGTGGTGCCAAAAAGTATCGGAGCCATTTGGCACTAGTATCGCTATCGAAGGCGACATAGGGATCATTCGAATATAGGACAGTATGCTGTGAGCTTAAGGTGATAATTGGACTGCTTTCGGACACCCACATTCCAGAAGCGGCTAGCGAGCTTCCTCCTGAACTTTACAAGTCCTTCGAGAATGTTGATCTGATTCTTCACGGTGGTGACATGCATGTCATAGACGTGCTGGATTGGTTGGAGCCGCTGGCGCCAGTTTTGGGCGCAAAGGGAAATGGGGATGGGCATCCTTTAAGACCACCATTTCCTGAGAACGATCCTAGAGTGAAGGAGGCTCATGTACTTGAACTCGAAGGATTTAAGGTTGGTCTTACTCATGGATTCCCTTTACCGGAAGATGCCCCTTGGACAACGTTCGATAGCCTAATGGAGCGTAAACTGGGTCAGCGCGTAGACGTTATAGTATGTGGCGACACTCACCTTCCCTTGGTGGAATGGCGAGATGGAGTTCTATTTGTTAACCCAGGTAGTCCAACCAACCCAGGCCACCTGAGTAGACTGGGCCAGGTTGGATTTCTAACCATAGAAAACGGGAGAGCATCTGCAGAAATAGTGGAACTATCCACTATTTCTATCTAATCGCGAATCACCGCAAGTCGTATCCGCTAAACTCCGTCGGTGTTTCCCGGGACTCTTAGCCCTCCGGTAAAGTTCCGCTCTCTCTTTTCGTTGAAAGCGTTTCGCCCTTCTTCTGGGTCAGTAGTGAGTTGAGCCACGAGATGTTGCATAAGGTGAGACATTTGCCAGGCTGAGTCTATTGGGAGATCTCGTCCACGTATCAGAAATTCTTTCATCATTCTTACTGCGACCGGTGCCAATTTGGTTATTCGAGTGGCCATCTCTTCTGCTCGTTCCATAAGCTTATCGTGAGGAACGACCTCATTTATCAGTCTCATTTCTAATGCTTCATCAGCATCGAAAGGTTCGTCCATGAGCAGGATTTTCATAGAATCTACGTGACTAATCTGTCTCGGTAGTCTGGCGGCACCAGGTCCGCTTCCAAGCCAACCCTGATTCATTAGCATGTATTGGAACCGGGCGTTTTCCTTGCTAGCTATTCTTATGTCTGTTGTAGTTAACATCATATAGAAGCCAGCCCCCGCAGCCCATCCGTTAATTGCACCTATTACCGGTTTCCATATTTGTGGAAAGTGTGCTGCACTACGACCGTCGACACCGGTGTTGTATTCATTAACGGTAGATCCTGAGGGTTTTCTACTGCCATAGCCCAGTTCGCCAGATGCCCAAAAAATACGCTCAACTGCCTCCCGTCTCCGTTCATCCTCAGTTTGATTGGGCTTAGGGGCCAAGTCATGTCCAGCACAGAAGTGGCGATCACCTTTGCCGGTTATGATTGCTGCTCTTATATCTCCGTCTTCCCAGACCTCTTTCCATATGTCGCCTAGTTCAGTCATGACTTCGTCGTTTAAGACGTTCGCTTTCTCTGGATTGTTTATCGTAACAAACGCGATCTTATTTCTTTTTTCAAGTATTGCACCTGACATTCTTTGTGCCTCCCGTATTAAATATATCTACAATGCTTGCCAATAACGCCGGCCATCGAGCCTTGCCAATTTACCGATGTTTTTGCCTATTGGTAAGTGACCCGCCGCGACCGTATAGCCTTCTTGTTCCAATCTGTCCAAAACTGTATTACGTGTTTGCCTGGCTAAATCTTTATCCAAATCTACCCCAGCGTTCCAGTCAGTCTCTGTTACTTGCACGGATCCGTGGAACAGGTCCCCCACAACGCAAGCTTTTTCGCCTCCTGAGTTAATAAGTACACTTATATGACCTGGCGTATGGCCTGGCGTTGATAACGTTGTGATTTCTGAGGTTACTGCGTGATCATTGTTTATTAGATTCATTATGCCCAGGCTTTCCAAAGGAAGAACATTTTCTACTAAGGATTCTGATATTTCATCCTTTGTAAAATGTTCCCAATCCTTGCTAGGTATCAGGTATGATGCGTTGGGGAATGTGGGTTTCCCATCGGTAATGTTCCATCCAATATGATCACCGTGTAGGTGCGTGATAACTACGAAATCTACCTGATCTACAGCTACCCCCGCTGCTTGCAGATTCTCAAGTAATTTCCCTGAGCCTAGTCCTGTGTCTACTAGCACTGTCTGACCACCAGAATTCAAAACCCAGGTGCAGAAGTTAGTCTGGAATTTGCCGTCTGCATCTAAATGATCCTTCTTGTAAGGCTCCCAGGATTCTTCAGTTATGTCAGGGTAAAATTGGCTTGGATTGAAAGGCGGAGGCGCAGCGTCCAAAACTACGCTTACCTCAACATTTCCTACAGTCACTTTTTTTACCATTGTTTCCCGCCTAAGTTCATTTTCATTATCCGCTACACGCCGTCGGTGTTGCCTGGAACTCTTAGCCCTCCGGTAAAGTTCCGCTCTCTCTTTTCGTTGAAAGCGTTTCGCCCTTCTTCTGGGTCAGTAGTGAGTTGAGCCACGAGATGTTGCATAAGGTGAGACATTTGCCAGGCTGAGTCTATTGGGAGATCTCGTCCACGTATCAGAAATTCTTTCATCATTCTTACTGCGACCGGTGCCAATTTGGTTATTCGAGTGGCCATCTCTTCTGCTCGTTCCATAAGCTTATCGTGAGGAACGACCTCATTTATCAGTCTCATTTCTAATGCTTCATCAGCATCGAAAGGTTCGTCCATGAGCAGGATTTTCATAGAATCTACGTGACTAATCTGTCTCGGTAGTCTGGCGGCACCAGGTCCGCTTCCAAGCCAACCCTGATTCATTAGCATGTATTGGAACCGGGCGTTTTCCTTGCTAGCTATTCTTATGTCTGTTGTAGTTAACATCATATAGAAGCCAGCCCCTACAGCCCATCCATTAATTGCACCTATGACCGGTTTCCAAAGTTGTGGGAAGTGTCCCGCACTGCGTCCATCCACTCCAGTAGGATATTCGTTAACTGAGCTGTAGATAGGCTTGTAGTCAGAGGATGTGTT
Source organism: uncultured Dehalococcoidia bacterium (assembly GCA_964493125.1). Taxonomy (GTDB): domain Bacteria; phylum Chloroflexota; class Dehalococcoidia; order Lucifugimonadales; family QGNO01; genus QGNO01. Next base: position 13,045 of record CAZBMS010000010.1, read on the forward strand.
CTGGGAGTTCGCCCAAAATATCCTATCAACAAATTCACGTCGTCTCTCGTCTTCAGTCTGTCCCGGCCTAGGTGCCAGGTCATGTCCAGCACAGAAGTGGCGATCACCTTTGCCGGTGACTATAGCAGCTCTGATTTCTCTATCTTCCCAGACCTCTCTCCACGCATCCCTGAGCTCAATTTCCACTTGATCATTGAGCACGTTAGCTTTCTCAGGATTGTTCAGAGTGATAAACGCTATATGGTTCCTTTTTTCAAATATTATTCCTGCCATAACTATTCTCCTTAATAGATTAAATTACGCCTTGTCTTCTTAATTGGACAAGTTCTTCTTCTCCGATTCCAAATTCATCGCAGTATATTTCCTTGTTGTGTTGCCCTAGCAGGGGTGTTGCTCGATTAAGTGCCCAAGGGCTCCCAGTTAGTCTAGAAATCTCTCCTGGCATTTTGATTTTTCCGACAACAGGATGCTCCATCTCGGAAAAAAAACCTCGTTCGTTGAGATGTTCACCATGTACTAAATCCTCAGAAGTTTGCACCACTGCAGCTACCCAACTTTCGGATGCGGCTTTATTGAAATAGTCATACTTCGTCCACTCCTTAAGAGCCATCAGAAGTAGCTCGTCTTTATCATTAGGTATCCGAGCGGGAAATTCAATTGGAGGAAAGCCTGGATCATCCAAGTCGGGACGGTTCAATAGCTCTACGTAGTCTGAATATGACCCTCTTTGTATACCACGCTGAAAAGTTGCACCTATGTAACCATCTTTTACAGGTACAATGCCCTCAAAGTGAGCGCCTCCTTTAGGTGATCCCGCCTCAACTTTTGGAGCCCGTCTTTCAACTGCACCCACGAAGCTATAACGCGTTGGTGTAGCATGATGGTGTGCTGCCGACACATCTCTCAAAGATAAATCTATATGTTGACCCTTTCCTAAGGAAATCCTAGAAAATAGAGCAGACGATGTCGCGTAGGCGGCAGTTATGCCCCCGATATAAAGACTTTGAGGGTGACCGTGCTTTAGCGGTTCTCTATCATGGGCACCGCTAATATACATTATTCCTCCCATAGCTTCGTAGATGATGTCGTCACCTGGATATTTACGGTAAGGTCCTTTCTGTCCGTAAGGGGTGATAGATGTCATTACTAGATTTGGATTTATTTGGCTAAGTACGTTGTAGCCAATCCCTAGTGTGTCCAGGTAATCGGGAGAATAACTTTCAATGATAGCATCGAATTTCTGTGCTAAGTATCCGAGCATTTGTTGGCCTTGGGCGGTTTCAATGTCCAGGGTTATGCTTCGTTTATTTGTATTTAAATATAGAAATGAGAGACTTTTTTCAGGATGTGGATGATCCTTGAAAAAAGGTGGCAGTTTTCGCCCCTCGTCTCCATACAAAGGTTCTACCTTTACTACATCAGCTCCATAGTCTGCAAAAAGTTTTCCTGCGAATGGGCCAGCCACACCAGTGCTGAGCTCTAGGATTCTGAACCCTTCCAATGCGCCCTTACTCATGGTCCTATACCCAGCAATTTCTTGTATTCTGTGTCGTAGCTTCTCAAGGTGCCTTGTTCTACCTCTCTCGCGAAATCTTGAATAGTCCCAGGTTTGTCCATTGGCTCTGGTTTTTTTCCGATGCCTCCAAGCTCATAAAGCTCATTAATTTGGGTTTCAGTTCTTCCAAGTAGGTTCCCAAGGACGTATTCGTTGTCTCCACCAAGATCAGGTCCAGGTCGACGAATATGGCTTGGAGTATCAGACATTGACCAAGGTCTTCCGAGGAATACACGAGTGCCCATACCTGTCTCAGCAGGAAATTCTAGCTTTTCGAAAATACTGCTTCCCTTCATACTAGGATCATTGAGAACCTCTTTTGGATTTAATATTGCTCCCGAGGGGACACCAGCTTCAATTAATTTTTCCATCAAATTGAGATGTTCGAAGTCCTTTGTCCATTTATTGATATGTGAGTCCAGTTCATCTTGATTATGCCAACGTGTTATTACATCTCCAAATTTGTCTTCGCTTGCCCATTCCGGGTCACCCATGACTTTTTTCAGTGCATCCCATTGATTATCTGATTCAACGGAAATTGCTATCCAATTGTCGTCCCCACTACATTTATAGGCGCCATGCGGGGCTTTTGATGTGTGGCGATTACCCATCAGATTTCCGTTCCTACCGTTTGCTATATAGTCAAGCAGCGCGTCTCCGACTGTTGAGACTCCCATTTGATACATGGAGTGGTCAATCCACTGTCCTTCACCTGTTTGGTTTCTATGATGGATTGCGGCAAGTATCGCGAATACCGCCATCCATCCGTTAGGAGGATCGAACCATGCTGATCCTACACGCCTTGGGCCCTCATCTGGATACCCGGTGAATTGACTTACACCGCTCGTTAGTTCAAACATTCTGCCGATTCCTTGGTAATTTTTCCAAGGGCCAGAGTAACCAAATCCACTAAACGAGAAATATATCAAATCAGGCTTGATCTTTTTTAGTTCTTCGTAACCCAAACCCAGACGGTCCATAGTCCCTGGGCGATTATTTTCTGCAAGAACGTCACTAACCCTGACTAAGTCCTTGAATGCTTCTACAGTTTCTGGAACCTTGTAGTTTAGTGTGATGCCAAGTTTACTTCTGTGGAGTGCATGGAAACTACCATCCCTGTTCCAGTGACTGTCCTTTGGAGGAATGTTATCTGCATAAGTAACACCACCGCCACCGCCGCGACCTCTGGTGTGCGTTTCTACTTTAACCACTTCTGCGCCCATGTCCCCCATGAGGTACATGGCCGTTGGCATAGCCAAAACTGTTGTAGAATCAATTACACGTAAACCAGATAAAGGTCCATCCATAATTTGCTCCCGTTCAATAGGATAACTTATCCAAATCTGTCGTAAGTTAAGAATCCCCTTTCATCACGATTGCGTCCAACAGAGTCATTTTCGGAATCTCCTCTGACGTCACCACTAACGTCTCTCCCACGTTTTTCAAGGAACGCTGGAGTAGCATCATCGCTATCGCTAGAATGTTGTCCTACCAAATGATTGAACACCCATTGAAGATGCCATGCTTGATCAGTATTCATATCGGCGCCTCTGACTAGGAACTCTTTTAGAAACCTCACCGCTATTGGGGGCATTTCACATATACGATTGGCGATTTCTTCACATCTGGCCATTAGTTGGTCGTGCGGGACAGCTTCATTGATTAGATTCATTCGCACCGCTTCGTTTGCATCTACTGGGCTGTCTGTGAGCAGCATTTTCATTGCGTGGACATAAGGTATTTGTCGAATTAATCTGGTAACAGTTGGTCCACTTCCGATCCCGCCTCTGTTTGAAAGTAGAGCGAAATAGAAACGAGCATGTTCTTCACAGCCAATCCGTATGTCAGTTGTGGTTAACAGTGTGTATAAGCCAGCTCCGGCAGCCCAACCATTTACGGCACCGATTACTGGCTTCCATATCTGAGGAAAGTCATGGCCACTACGTAGATCTACGGACGGCATACGACCGTTGACTGCTGCTGCAGGAGGCCATATAAATTGATCTATACGGTCTTGTCGGACGTCTTCGTATGTCATTCCGTCGGGGGGGGGTTGTATATTATGGCCTGCTGAGAAGTGCCTTCCTCCGGCGCCAGTGATGATCATTACACGCATGTCTCGGTCTTCCCAGAAATCCCTATACTCTTGCCCCATCTCCTCTATAACGTCATCATCCATAACGTTCGCTTTTTCCGGGTTATTAATCGTAAGGTAAGCTATGCCACCCTTTTTTTCGTAGATGGTTTTATTGGCCAATTGATTCCTCCGACATTCGATCGTAACGGCAACTTATCAATGAGGTTTAAGTAAGTCAAGTTGCCTAATTTTGCACCTACATTAATGGACAGTATTTTCAGAAATTGGGCAATATGAGCCTAGTAGTGAAAACGGTGTTATTATGCGTATATTCTTCTGAATATAGAGGTTTAGATAATGCCATACATAAACAATGACGGAATTTCAATTCACTATCATGTAGAGGGGGAAGGACCAGCTTTGGTGCTTCAACATGGACAAGGTGACAATATGCAGGCTTGGTATGATGCGGGGCATGTAGCAGCACTTAGAGATAGGTATAAATTGATACTAGTTGATGCTCGCGGACATGGGGGAAGTGACAAACCTTATTCGCCAGAGGCATATCATATAAGTCAGAACGTGGCGGATATCATTGCTATATTGGACGAGCTTTCGATAGATAAATCTCACTATTGGGGTCATTCTATGGGTGGGCGCATTGGATTTGGTTGTGCGAAATATGCGGGCCCCAGATTCCACTCGTTGATAATTAGCAGTATGTCGCCATATAAGAGACCAAAGGTAGAGCGTGATGTAGCAATAGCCCAGTACAAGAAAGGTGTTGATGCGATAGTGTCCGAGCGTAGGGCAGAAGGGGATCTAACGCAGGAAGAAGAGGACAGAATTCGCGCGAATGATCCGTTGGCTCAGGCTGCGTCTCTAACTGCAGTGAGAGATTTTCCTGACCAAGTGGATACGCTTAAGTATATGACGATGCCCAGCTTGGTATACGTTGGTGAGCTAGATACTTTTTGGCGTCAGGGGCTCGAAAAATGTGTTGAGGATATACCGCGGGCCACATTTGTGTTACTCCCTGGTTTGGGGCATCAGGAGGCTCTAGAGCGTGCTGATATAGTATTGCCACACGTTGAAAAGTTCTTGGAAGGGGTTGTAGAGTCTTAGGAGTTGTGGTCTTTAATGGGTATACTCTTGGCGGGAGCGCGAGGGAGTCGAACCCACCATCCCGGCACATGGTCCGGGATCACCGGAGTTGAAGTCCGTGAGGGCCACCAGGCCCCATCCGCCCCCTTGAAAGCAAAAGAGCCATCGCTACTAACGCGATAGGCTCTTTTACCATATCGAAATTGATCTATATTTAACTTATAGCATCTTCTAGTCGTTGCTTTAATGCTGCTTTTGGCACTGCACCTACTATTTGATCAACTGGGCTACCATCCTTGAAAACTAGCAAAGTTGGTATGCTTCGGATACCAAACTTGATCGCGATATTCTGTTCTGAATCTACATCAACCTTGGTAAAAGCTATCCGCCCGTCATACTCTTCAGCAAGTTCATCGACTATAGGAGCTATCATTTTGCATGGCATGCACCAGTCTGCCCAGAAGTCCACAAGCACTGGGATGGACGATTTCTCCACCTGTTGCTCAAAGGTTTGTTCAGTTACTGCTACCGGATTTGCCATAGTTTCTCCTTATAATCGAAAGTAGTCTTTTTTGACTTGCTACGGGCGATGTTATAGTAACATAGAGCCGATGTAATTCAAGCTTTATCTCTTTCCAGAAAATGGCATGTATACATTGTCTCCAGTTTCCCAGATGAACTGATAATATTCGATGTCCTTTGGAACTTCAAAGAATAGCCAACCTACAAGTTCGCAAGGGGATCCGGCTGCGTCACAAATCTGATTCAATTGTATAGTGGGTGTTTCATCAGATCCATCTGCCCATAGGAATGGGACTAATGATTCTTCCCCAGCTGCCTCTTTATCTATAGCAGTTCTTTGCTTAAAGGGATTCAGTGGTTGATAGTCTAGGAATTCGCTATCCCGAAGTCTCGCTGCAGTTTCAGTGATATCAAGTACTACAAATCCAGCTTGTTGATTACGAAGTTCTATATGGGCGCCAGCTATCATTTTGCCCTGCTGTGTTGGCCTTACAACGTAGTGGTTTTCTTCAATTGAATAGTGAACTTCTTCAACGAGGCGCATTTCTTTGACTCGTATTGTAAGTGCTTCACCAAATGCCCAGTCCGTCGCTTGGGATGATCCGGTGTAAAAAATAGTAGCGACCGCGGTAATGGCTCCTATGGCTACTATCGCCACTATTAAATATATAAGGCGGTTTCGTGTAATCATATTCTTTGCTCTTTAGTATAAAGCTTAATTTATTGTGGACCTGTTGTCGATATGGATGACATAGATCGTAAACTTCCTACCAAATCTGTTAACAATGTAAGAACTCTCGATACATCTTCATGTGTATTGTCACGACCCAATGTTAACCTGAGGCTACTTTGCGCAAGTTCCTCTGATAAGCCTAGCGCCATTAGTACATGCGATGGTTCTAGGGACGCTGAAGTACAAGCACTCCCACTTGAAGCCGCTATCCCCTCCAAATCTAGACCTAGGAGTAAAGATTCTCCTTCTACATGTTGAAAGGAAAAATTGACGTTGTTTGGAAGTCGCTTTGAACGATGGCCATTGAGGTGTGCGTTTGGAATATTCTTTGTTATCCCATTTATCAGATCATCTCTTAATTTTTCTGTATGCGTTCCTAACGACTGTCTTTCATAAGAAGCCAACTGCAAAGCTTTTGCAGTACCTGATATTCCAGCGACATTTTCTGTGCCAGCCCGCCTTTGTCGCTCTTGCCCACCACCCACGCTTTGAGGTGTAAAAGGTGTCCCTCTCCTTACATAAAGGACGCCCATACCTTTCGGCCCGTGGAATTTGTGAGCCGACAGACTCAACATATCAACTCCGAGTTTGTCTACTCCAATTTCTAGATATCCAGCTGCCTGTACTGCATCGGTATGAAATGTGATTTGTGTCCCCAAGGAGTGCGATCGGTCTTTGATAATTTTTGAAGCTTCGGAAATAGGAAGGATTGTTCCTATTTCGTTGTTTGCATAAATTAGACTTACAAGAATGGTTTGTCCTGTTATGGCTTTTTCCAGATCCATTAGGTTGATCAATCCATAACTGTCTACCGGTAGGTACGTTACTTTATATCCAAACTGTTCAAGCATATGGCATGCATTGAGCACCGCATGATGCTCTACACTTGTAGTTATAATGTGATTGCCTTCAGGCCTTGATCCCATCGCAGAACCAAGAAGTGCGGTATTGTCCGATTCGGTACCGCCACTAGTGAAAATGATTTCACTAGGCCTACAACCTAAGATGTCCGCAACTATATCCCTGGATTCGTCGACTGCTTTTCGGGATTCTTGTGCGAGTGAATAAATGCTGGAAGGATTACCGTAAACTTCCCGTAAATAGGGAAGCATGGCATCTAGGACTTCCGGTCGCACTTGTGTTGTCGCCGCGTAGTCCATATAAACGAATTCTCTGGAAGTATTCAACATGGTCGTTGATTCTACAACAATAAAGGACGCAGTAGCTCGATGGATTTAAATATAGCGAGTCGCCCCACAAATTTGGGGGGCTTGTATAAGGGTAACTCAGCTATTCAATTACCCCTTGTCGGGTATGCTGACCCACTTGACCCCTGACGAATCCTTCATAATATCTTGTTCGGTTATATCTGCTCTTATAGATACCAACGTCGCATTAGGGTCATTAGTTACCAATTTCCATTCTGGTTCCTCTGGAAGCCAATAAGGGGATGTTATTCGTACTACTGTCCCTTCGCTGGGGTTTACGTATATTCCAATTTTGTCTCTGTCCATAAGAATCCTCCCGAAAGGTCATGTTACTCCACTAAAAACTTAGTTTCAATAATTTCTATGATCCCCGTTGAAAACTACTCCACAGTAACTGTCTTAGCTAGGTTTCGTGGTTGATCTACGTCACAGCCTCTAAGTACAGCAATATGATAGGCCAGCAATTGTAACGGAACTACAGAAATAATTGCGCTGAGAAGGTACGGGACTTCAGGGATCTCGATGAAGTCATCTGCTACTCCTTTGAGGTTCGTGTTGCCTTCAGTAATTATGGCTATCACTTTTCCTCCTCGAGCTTTGACCTCCTGCACGTTTCCTTCCATCTTGTCGTATAGGTCGTCATTCGGTGCCACTACGACTACGGGCATCTGTCGGTCTATCAAAGCTATTGGACCATGCTTCATCTCACCGGCTGCAAACCCCTCTGCGTGAATGTAGCTCACCTCTTTGAGTTTTAATGCACCTTCCAAGGCCACCGGCATATTTATTCCACGGCCCAAATACATAACATTGTCATATTGAAATAGTGTTTGAGCTAATTTAATAATTTCATTTTCACCTTGTAATACTTGTCCAACCAAACGTGGAATAGACGACAGATCTTGTAGCAGTTTACTCATAAGATCATTGTCGATTAGTCCTCTGCGTTTACCTAAGTGAGTCGCAATCAGAAAAAGTGCTACCAAGGACCCAGTGAACGTTTTTGTGCTGGCAACTCCTAATTCTGGGCCTACTCCCAAGTGTACAGTTGCATCTACTATTCGCGTTGCTTGGCTTTCTTGCACGTTGCATACAGCTATCTGCTTACATTTTTTCTCTTTTGCTTTTTCTATTGCGGCAAGGGTATCGGCTGTCTCGCCTGACTGACTCACAGATATGACGAGGGTATGATCGTCCATAACCGGGTCCCTATAACGCATTTCAGAGCTGTTTTCTACTTCTGTCGGTAATCCTGCTAAGGTCTCTATATAATGGCGACCCACATGTGCTGCCAATAGACTCGTACCCATACCTGTCAGAATGACTCTATTCAGTCGATTTATTTCTGAATCAGAGAAGGACAAACCTCGTAAATTCACTTCTGGTGGATCTAGCGATAATTTACCAGCTAGGGTTTGAAACAAAGCTTGAGGCTGCTCCATAATTTCCTTGAGCATGAAGTGCTTGAGGCCTCCTTTGGCTATTGCAATATCATCGTAGGGCGCTTTTTGAGTTACCTTGTCAATGATTTTGCCATCAAGGTTCTTATATTGAACTTGATTGGATTGCACAATCGCTACTTCTCCTGGGCCGATGTAAGTAACTTGCGATGTGTGTGGCAGGAATGCTGGTAGGTCGCTAGCCAAGTAAGTCTCACTTGATCCGTAACCGATCGCAAGCCCTCCAGCGTTACCTAGTCGAAATGCTATTAGCTTATCTGGATGGCTCGTGTGCATAGCAATGACAGCTTGGGCTCCCTTGATTAATATAGCAGTACTCGAAACTGCCTCTTCAAAAGATTTCCCATTTAGCATGAAAGATTCTATGAGGTGAGGTATCACTTCAGTATCTGTCTCAGATGTGAAAGTATGTCCTTCATTTTGGAGTTGAAATTTAAGGTCAAGGTAGTTTTCTACAATGCCATTATGAACAACTATCACATTGCTATTACAGTCTACTTGGGGGTGTGCATTTGGTTGTTTAGGGCTGCCATGCGTAGCCCATCGCGTGTGTCCAAGCCCTGCTGTGCCGTTAGGAAAATTACCATTGAGAGCTCCTATCAGAGCATCAAGTTTCCCTGGAACCTTATGAATATTCGCGACACCTGTGCTGTCGATAACTGCTATTCCAGAACTATCGTATCCTCTATATTCTAGACGCTTTAATCCCTCCAGCAATATTGGTGTAGCTTGATCTTTGCCTATGTAACCTATGATTCCGCACATAATTTTTAGAGCTAATATTAGTATTCCTGGAAGACCGTAAGGATTTTCCGAAAAATCTAACTTTTTTTACTGTACACACCTCTATATGTTTCGGGAAGCAACACTGCAACCCGGTTCATCACTATGTCAGTTAAGGAGTTCAGCACCGATGGTGTAACTTTACCTTCTAAAGTTGGAAGGCTGAATGGATCACCGATGGTCACTTTGAGATGTGTCAGGGGGAAGAACAATCTTTTAAATGATCTGGCGTTCTCGGTTCCAGTTATTGCCACTGGCAGAATAGGTGCGTTAGCTTTTAGTGCTAGGTACGCTACGCCGCTACTTCCTTGACCCATTGCGTGTGGATGCCTAGATCCCTCTGGGAATATTGCGACTACTTCTTCTTGGTTTAGTTTTTTTAATAACCCTCTAATTAAATCTATATCTTTCCCATCTTTGTCGGCAGGATAGGACTGCCATTTTCGCATAAACCACCGTGCAATAGGGTTTCGGAAAAGTTCTCGTTTAGCTACTAAATTAAGTGGCCTATTCATGGCAGCTACAAGTACGGGTGGATCGGCATTAGATTGATGGTTTGCTACTACGATTAAGCGACCACGAGGTGGTATGGCTTCTTGTCCTATAACTTCCCATCTTCCAAAAGTGTAAAAGCAGAACTTTGCGAGTAGTCTGCTAGCTTTGTATACGATGTTCACGTCGATTCCTTAACTATTCGTAGTATCCAATCTACCACTTGATCCAGTGACAGATCATCTGTATGTATAATGTGCGCATCTTCTGCAGGAACCACTGGGCCAACTGCTCTACTCTTATCTTGCAAGTCTCTTGACTCTAGAGATCGTAATATGTCGTCGAAAGATGGAGAATTGTCCGTTTCTTGTTCCTCGTGTCGTCTTAAAGCTCTAATTCTGGGAGACGCAGTAAGGAAAATCTTATGTTTCGCAGTTGGAAGCACTACGGTTCCGATATCTCTACCAGCCATCACAATAGAATTATCTTTCGCGAGGAGGCGTTGCTGGATCACCATTTTTTCTCTTACGGCCGGCACTCTAGAGACGCTAGAAACGTGCATCTCTACTTTTGGATCGTGCAAATATGGAGTGGAATTCCAGTCTCCTAAGTAAACAACTCCCTCCCCTTTATTGTCGAAGTTAACTACGATGATATTTTCCGCTGTGAGCCTCACTAATGTATCGGCATCGTTTGGGTCTATATTATTGTTAACCGCCGCCCAAGTGAGGGCTCGGTACATTAGACCTGTGTCCAGAAATTTGTAACTAAGGCGATTTGCAATTATTCGACCAACGGATGTTTTCCCAGACGCAACTTCGCCGTCAATGGCTATCGCTATTATCTCGTCCATATTTTTAAATTTCTAACCTCTTTGAACACGATTATAAGTGTGTATAACTCGTCACACAATATTGTTGGTGTTTGTATTAACGGATGTGTATAGTGGCGGTTCCAGTCATGTATAGGAAAAGACACATCAGGGTCGCTATATTCCTACTTATAGGCATTATTATGTCGAGTTGGGTTATGTTTTACCATAGAATACCAGGCGACCAAGCGATTTTAGAGTTGGTTGAATCTATGTCTTCCAATTCATTGGATACCCCAATGGAAATAGGCAGAAATCTTGGTGGAGTTTGGGTCAATCTTGGAGCACTAATACTTATAGTTACTGCATTTGCGTGGAAGAAATGTTTCAGAACCGGGTTAATTTTCCTCGGTGTAATTCCTGCCAGTATGGGGATTTACATATTGAAATACCTTATTGATCGTCCGCGCCCGAACGCAGATCATATTTCCTTTGTTGAGGCTTCAACCACAGGCAGCTTTCCGAGTGGGCATGCTTATCAGACCATTCTACTTGCAATACTTACAGTAGGATTGGTTTTGCCACTAGTTCCTTACAGAGTAATCAGAATCCTCATTGGGTTATTAATATTGTGTTTAGTGGGTTCGGTGGCTTTGTCCAGTATCTATTTAGGATTTCATTGGCCAAGCGACATATTGGGGTCATTTATATTTGCATTTCCTTCAGCAGCCTTATTAATTAGGTTAGGTCGAAGTATCAAGATAAACGACTAGCGCTTATATTTATTTGAAATGCCAAATTGCACTTTGATTCAGCGCTACGGCGATTTATTGACGATAGTCATCAATCTTTAATTCGGAGATCTATAATTGTTCCTTTAAGGACTTTGCTAGTTGAGTAAGTATCTCGATTGCTGCTAGATCTTCATTAGTAGACTGAGACTGAATCACAAATCCAACATTATTCTGATTCACCCTCGTGTTCCAATATAATGACCACATTCCTTCGTAATTCCATTTCGCCATACTAGGCTCAATAAAAGGACCCATAGAAATGGTTTCGTCAGACCATTTCCCCTTTATCAGATATCCTTCATTTTCTCCTAGGTCTACGTTTTTGACAGAGTCTATAGGTCTTCTAGGGGAATTAGGGTCCCCTTCTATAAGAGAGCCATCTTTAGAAAATGTGACGGGGAAAGATATATTTATACTGTTTCCTAGTCCCTCAAATATTAAGTGTCCCCGTGATCCAGAGACTTTTGCTTCTACAAATTCTATCCCTTTCGGGAGAGCATCTGGGAACATTGCATAACCTAACTTGCTTCTTATTTTTGATAAAATCTGTTTATCTATATCGACATTAATTGATAATTTGGAGCCCCCATCGGTAGTAATCAAGTGACTTCCAATTTGTACATTGGTCGGAACTATAAAACTACCTTCGCAAGATTTCTCAAGGCAGATTATCGCCCCGGCTTTTTTTGCATCTAGCATGATGTCAAAAGATTTACTTAGATTGGTAACCTCCGCACCATTTTCGATGACGTATCCATGTGTGCCATATATGGTAACGGAACTCCCGGCGGTTAATGAATATGATTCGACCTTGGTTAATACTGGCCAAACGATCTGGTTCGGAATCTCCTTCGTTGAAATATCTGTTGGGTCTTTTTCATGGTTTGAAGAAGAACATCCGATCAAAAGGATGGCCAAAGTCAAATAATGCAAAGATAATGCTGACATTCGTTTATGGTTAAACATTATTTCTAATTGGGACATATTGTTTCACACTAGCTCGCATGTCAACATGTGAGTCTGTCATTTATAGATAGAAAGAGATTGCTATAAACCTTCCGTGTGTTAACCTATACATTCGGTATATTGATACCTAAATTGTAGGTAGGTGAGCGTAAGTTGCCAAGAAAAAAGAAGGTTACAGTCGAAGATCCTGAAGAAAGCCCAAGTGTGTTTGAAGAAGTTCCTATTCTTCCAAGACGCGACTTATTGGCATTTCCAAGGTTGGTTTCACAACTCGTAGTGTTTCGTCCACTTTTTCAAAGGACTCTTGAGGAAGCCGTTGCTTATGACAGACGCATTGTTGTTGTAGGGCGTGGAAATGTGACCAGCCCTGACTTCGAAGCAGCTGATTTGTATAAAGTCGGTACTATGGGAACCGTTGGAAGAATAGTTAAAACTCCAGAAGGGGCATCTACTGTGTGGTTACAAGGAGATGAACGTGTTCGCATATTGGAGATTACACAAACCGAACCGTTTTATAAAGGTAAAGTTGAGATAATAGCCGAAAAATCTGATGATTCTACTGAAGAAAAAGCTTCTATGCGTTCAATTCTGAGCCTTTTTGAAAAATGTGTGCAGCTTTCAAATAATTTATCTTGGGATATATATTTGGCTGCATTGAACGCTGATACTCCAGGGTTACTTGCCGATCTAATAGCATCTTCTCTGAGTCTTGAAATGGAACAAAGGCAGGAGATATTGGAGATAGTAGAGCCTATCAATCGCCTAGCGGCAGTCAACCTTTTGCTGGCACATGAAGTTGAGGTGCTTGAAATTCAGGGACGCATCGATGATGAAGTGAGAGGTTCTCTAGATAAATCTCATAGAGAGTATTTTCTTCGTGAGCAGATGAGGGCAATTCAACAGGAATTGACGGGAGCGGATCCACAACAACAAGAGATGGATGTTATGAAGGCTAAGATTGAGGAATCTGGAATGTCAGAGGTGGCTAAGAAAAAGGCTTTCGAAGAAGCGGACAGGCTCACTCAAATCTCTAGCGTGTCCCCAGAGCATTCGGTTGTCCGTACCTATTTGGATTGGTTGACTAATTTACCGTGGAAAAAAGGCACTAAAGACAATCTGGATATAGCTAAGGCTTCCAAGGTTTTGGAAGATAATCACTATGGGTTACCAAAGGTTAAAGAGAGGATATTGGAGTATCTTGCTGTCCGCAAGCTTTCCAAGAATAGATTGAGAAGCCCAATTCTATGTTTGGTTGGAGCTCCGGGCGTGGGAAAGACGAGCCTAGGTAAGTCAATCGCCTTAGCGATGGGTAGAAAATTTGTTAGGGTAAGCTTGGGAGGCATAAGAGACGAGGCTGAAATTAGAGGACATCGCCGCACCTATATAGGGGCTCTACCGGGAAGAATAATACAAACTATGAAGCAGGCATCTACAAATAACCCGCTTTTTATGCTCGATGAAATTGATAAGATTGGCGCAGACTTTAGAGGAGACCCTTCGTCCGCCCTTTTGGAAGCTCTAGATCCTGAGCAGAATGCATCGTTTAGCGATCACTATCTCGAGGTTCCTTACGATCTATCCCAGGTAATTTTTGTTTGCACCGCTAACGTATTGGACCCTATCATTCCGGCCTTACATGATCGTATGGAAATAATTGAGCTTCCTGGCTACACGGAGGAAGAGAAGTTGCAGATTGCTAGGAAATTTCTGTTTCCTAGGCAACTTGAAGAGCACGGCCTCACTGATGATGACCTGAGATTTTCTGATAATGGAATTCTCAGGATAATACGAGAATATACTAGGGAGGCTGGTGTACGTAGCCTGGAGCGAGAAATTGGAGCGATATGTCGTAAAGTGGCTAAGAGAGTTGCTGAAGGAGAGAGTGGCAGAGCATTAGTAACTCCTCAATCTTTGGCGAAATATCTAGGCTCCCCTAAGTTTACTTGGGGAGTTGCAGAACAGAAAGATGAAGTGGGGGTTGCTACAGGAGTTGCTTACACGCCAGCTGGAGGAGATATTCTTTCTATAGAAGTCGCTTTGATGAAAGGGAAAGGCAATCTGATGTTGACTGGACAACTTGGTGAAGTTATGAAGGAATCTGCGCAAGCTGCATTGAGCTACTCTCGAGCTAGATCACAAGACCTTCAGCTCAAGGAAGGGTATTTTTCTTCTAAGGATATACATATACATGTTCCTGCGGGTGCTATGCCAAAAGAGGGCCCATCAGCTGGTGTCGCATTGACCACAGCCCTAGTTTCTGCTGTAACAGATCAACCCGTACGTAGGGATATGGCTATGACGGGAGAGATTACCTTGAGAGGGAAAATATTGGGAGTAGGTGGTATCAAAGAGAAGGTACTAGCTGCTCATAGGGCAGGGATATTGTCTTTCATACTGCCAGTAGAGAATCGTAAAGATGTTAACGAAATTCCAAGCAAGGTAAGAAGAGATATCAATTTCATTTTCGTTAAGGATATGGGTGAAGTTTTAGAATTGGTTTTAAGGAGATCTTGAAATAAGCTTTACTACATTGCTAGTTGACTGAACTGAAGGTGTCTGTTGCCTCGTTAGTGAAAGCAGTGGGATTTTTGGATGATGGTAAATAACTGGTTCGATCTAGTAATAATCTTAGTGGCGTTGATAGGCCTGACTATAGGCTGGCGAGTCGGTTTGTTGGGGATTATCTATTACACTATAGGGATATTTGCTGGGCTATTTGTAGCATCGAACTTTAGTGATGATATTGGTGGTTGGTTTAGTCAACAAGGAGCAACTGGAGCGGTTGCTACTGTGCTAGCCTACCTTTCAATTATAATTGGCGTATTTTTCGGAGTACAGCTTGCCAAGAGTGGAACAAAAAAATCACTAAAGCTGATTTTTTTGGGATGGGTAGATTCATTAGGCTCAATATTGATCGGCGTAGTTTTCGCGTTTGGGCTGTCAGGAGCTCTTATATTAGGCGTTGCGCGTTTGTGCAGTGATATTCCTACGGATGGAGCAGCAGGTACCATAGTGGAGATGACCGGTTTCCGAGGTGGGCTTCAAAACGCTATGGTTAACTCGAATTATGTAGGCTTTTTTATTGGTTTCACACAAGAGCTACCAGGATTCTGGCATGGATTCATTCCCGGAGAGTACAATACGGCTTTACTAGAGATTGAGGCTTTGAAAAGCTTGCGGTGATGGTGGTCGTGAGGAAGTCATGGAAGTGAGAAGAGACGTCATAATGCTTCCGGTACTGGTCTTAAACCAGAACTATCAACCTCTCAATGTTTGTAATGTTCGAAGAGCTATTGTTTTACTGGGGCGTGGCAGGGCGGAGTTAATTATAAATGGAAAGCATAAAATTATGACCGTAACTGATTCCTATGCGGCTCCTTCTGTAATAAGGCTTTTCAATTTTGTGAAGCGACCAATACTTCAGCGGCGCCTCTCTAGGGAAGAAGTATTTTCCCGTGACGGGTATCTGTGTCAGTATTGTGGTAAATCGAGGAATAACCTTACTTTGGATCATGTAGTGCCTCGATATAGAGGTGGTCCTCATAGCTGGGATAACGTAGTTGCTGCTTGCATACCCTGCAACCATCGAAAAGCTGGAGCTACCCCGAAAGAAGCTGGAATGAACCTTATCACATTCCCGCGAGAACCTAGGCCAAATCCTTATGCTATGTTTTATAACAGGTCGTTGGAAGATGACTGGTTACAGTTTATTCCATGGGCCCAAGTCAAGGTGTAGATGCATATAGTTCTTCTAAAGACAACATTAAGACGTCTAAGGTTATCCTAGCATTACTATTCTGATTCAGGTAATCGAGCGTTTCTATGAGTTGTTGCATGTGGTTAGCTATTCCCTTAGAAGTAAAGAATGGTTGTCTTTCTTCCAGTAGGTTTTTCCAATCAAGGTTGGTTATTAGATCGGAATTCCCTTCTATTATCATTAGTAAGTCGCGCCACCATGAAAGCCATAAAACTATGGTTCCTGGCAGTTTCTTTTTATCACGATTATGGAAACTTGAGAGTTCTTGGGAAATCTTGAATTTCTCTTCAATATCACCATCAATAGCTCTAATTAATGTATCGACCGCTTTCTGCCTGTCGCCCAGAATAGAGGGGGTTTTTGCTGCTTCCAATGCCCAGCCTAGTCGTCCATTAGAAACTTTTGCCAATAGCTTGGCATCGACAGATTCTATAGCGTGATTTTCTGTTAGGAGATTGAACATATCGTGTTCTGAAAGTGGTTTAACTTCTAATTTTTGGCATCGTGAAATAATAGTTGGTAGGATGCTCGCTTCGTCAGTAGCTAATAGGAGTAATACAACACTTGATGGTGGTTCTTCCAAGGTTTTTAACAAAGCATTAGCTGCTTCCTCAGCAATACTATTTACACTGTCAATTATGAAAACTCGATAGTTGCCTTCATACGGCGCAAGAGAAGAACTTCGTTCCATTTCCCGTATTTGCTGGATTCTCACAACTGTGTGCTGACGACCGGTTTCCTCATCAGTTGTGGGTGTAATGATTTGAATATCTGGATGAACTCCACTTTCTATTCGATTGCAAGGGGTGCATCCCCCGCAAGGCTTGTTGTCTCCGTCACAATTGAGAGCCTGTGCAATTTTAATGGCAGTGGCCAGTTTACCCACTTTGTGTGGTCCTACAAGCATATATGCATGGGCTACTTTGCCTTGATGGAAGCTATTTTCTAGGATGTTTGATAGTTGAACTTGCCCTAGTAGGTTCCAATTACCCATCTAGGACTTCCCATGTCGAAGTACAGTACCTGGCGTCGATCCATTATGTATTCCATCGTCTACTACCACGACACCGTTAACTATCACATATGGGATCCCCAAAGGGTATTGTTTTGGGTTTGTCCTTGTAGCAGGTGCCTTAACTGTCTCAGGATTGAAAATCACTATGTCCGCTTTCGCTCCGTCTCTGATAAGCCCTCTTTCCCTCAACCCAAGTCTTTGAGCTGGGAAAGACGTCATTTTTCTTATCGCCTCAGGGAGCCTTAGCTGTTTTTCGGCTCTTACAAATTCAGCTAGTACTACTGGGAAGCAGCCGTAAGTTCTTGGGCTTGGCCACTCTCCGAACAATATGGCGTCGCTCGCAATCATCCCGTACGGATGTGCAACGAAATTTGGCAAGGTTTGAGCATTGGTCCCAGGACTCACGTAAGAGATGCCGAGATTTTCATCTAGCAAAAGATCAAAAAGTGCATCTAACGGATCCTGATCTCTGCTGCGCCCTATTTCCGCTATCGACAAACCCTCGTATACACTGTTTTTGGGTTTTCGGAAGGCAGTTAACCACCACTCTTCTAAATTGAGTGGCTTCCTAGGTCCTGTAAGCATATCTTTCTTAATTTTCTCTCTTTGCTTATTAGACCTGAGGTTCATTTTGAGGGGTTCCGGTCCGCCGTCTTTCGCCCAGTTAGGCAACTCGATTAAAATTCTGGTTCCTGAATATATGTACGTGTAGCAATCAAAGGTGACGTCTAAGCCTTCATCTCGTGAATTTTCGACAAGGCCGATATAGTCAAAATGTGTACCTGTGCCCTGAGCTGTTTGTCTGTAATGGGTCAAATGCACCGGTACTCCACTTCCTCTACCTATGTCCACGGCCTCTTCAAATGGTGCCATGTGGGATTTTCTTCTCAGCTCTCCCCTAGTGTGCGTATGGTAGAACCCTCCCATGCTTGTAACAACTTTGTTTAATTCTATTAGTTCATTTGTATCTGCGAACGAACCAGGTGGGTAGTCTAATCCGGTCGACATTCCGAAGGATCCTTCCTCCATTGTTTCTCTTAGAATTGCCTTCATGTCTTCCATATTTTGTTTTGTAGCGGGTTTGTTGTACCAACCCATAGACCAAATTCTAATCGGGGAGTTGCCGACTATAAAGGCTATATTAGGTGACACACTTTTTTCATACATCGAAAGAAAGTCGTCAACCCTACGCCAGTCTCGACCAACAGGCATTACGTCGTTCAAGCCAGAATCCAACTCTACGAAAGCTTCTAGATCTTCTCTGGTTTTGAACGGAGCTGCTGAGTTGCCGTCTATGCCTATCAGTTCTGTTGTGACCCCTTGTCTTATCTTCGGCTCATTATTGGGTTCCCGGAGCATTGTGAGCCCTCCATGTGAGTGAAGATCAACGAATCCTGGGCTCACTACGTGGTTCGTAGCATCTATGACTCGTTGGGCTTGTATATGACTCGTATCACCTCTGACTATCTTTAACGTGTCTCCTTCAACTACTACTGATCCGTAGTAGCCAGGATTCCCGGTGCCATCCAAAATTAAGCCATTCTTGATTAAAAGGTTAACCATACTAAAGCCTCCCTATGTACGTACAAAATGCATCATAGTACTGGCAGGCTTATCGGGCAATAGTTTTAACGGTGCCTTTGGTAAAAGCTGTTTGTGGTATTAGATGTAGCTTGTCGAATTCCGTGGAACAGTAGATAAGGCTTGTGGTTATGTTTTACGTTTCCTTAACGTCTTTTGAATTTGATTGATCACTGTTTCCATTTTCCGTACCTTGGGAACTCTGATTTTGATTAGCTACAATCCAATTTTGTAGCCAACGTCGATATTCATCTAGGGCTGGAGGAGACACATAAAACACTTCTACATCTGTCGGAAACTGTACTTGGTGGCGCTCGTTAATTAATAAAATGCCTACCTCATCATTCCCGAGAGATTCGTTTATGCGGTTGCTTATATAAGCATATCGGTTCTTCAGATTTTCCAAAAACATCTCTTGTAACATCCCAGGCACTTTGTCGCTTATCAATGGGATCATTAGGCATCTTTGCAGATCTATAAATTCCAACAAGATATCCTCATTTTCAGTTGCTTCTATTGAGGCCTGGTTTGCACGTTTAGAAATAGCGAATTTGTATGAACGTTCGTCTATTGACTTCAATTTAGACAGGCCAGCATCGTCCTTTTCAGTCAGGCTTTCATGATAGATATGCGAAATTGCACCTATCTGCGCTTCAAGGGACTCCACTTGCGATTGCATTTGCACCCAGTATTTTTGCAGAAGCAATTCGCCTTCTTCCGGTTGGTTGGGGAATTTGTGAATCAACGGCACCAGCAGTAATTTACGTTTATTTTGGAACGTGTTAGCTTCCGGTTTTTCGACTTTACCCAACTTTGGCGTCATTGTTAGATCACGTCGGATGCCATTAAGTCTTCATAGGTCTCGCGCCTACGGATTACACGACTAGATCCATCTTTTACTAGCACTAGGCATGGCCTTGGAGACATGTTGTAATTGCTCGACATTGGTATGCAATAGGCTCCTGACGCAGGGATGGCTATAATGTCACCCGGTTCGGTTGGTGCGAGGTTGACGTCGTTAATTAAGATATCACCGGACTCGCAATATTTTCCGGCGATTGTTACCTTATCAGAGGGATCGTTCCCCATTTTGTTGGCTACTATTGCCTCGTATGAGGCTTGATAAAGCGCGGGTCTGATATTGTCTCCCATACCTCCGTCAACACTCAGATAAGTCCTGATTCCTGGTATGGTCTTGCGTGCCCCGGTTGTGTATACGGCAACACCAGCTGGCCCAACTATTGAGCGTCCCGGCTCGACCAACAATTTGGGATGCTCTAGCTTGAAATCTTCGCAGGCACTTATTACTTCAGATGTTATAGCAGAAGCAAAGTCGTTAATTGAAGGCGGGTTGTCATCTCTTGTGTATGCTATTCCAAAGCCACCACCAGGGCTGAACTCGGATAACGTAAGTCCCTCATCTTGCATTTCAGATGCGAACTTTATGGCGACGCGTATCGCCTTTTGATAAGGATCAAACTCGAAAAGTTGTGAGCCTATATGACAGTGCAATCCTATTAAGTTCAGATGAGGGGATGAGACAATTTCCTTTACAGCAAGAGCGGCGTCTCCAGTGTCAATAGCGAATCCAAATTTGCTATCTAGTATGCCTGTGGATATGTAGCTATGAGTATGTGGGTCAACGGCCGGAGATACCCGTATTAATACATCCTGAATGTTGTTACTCTGCGAAGCAATTTCCTCAAGCAGAGCAATCTCATAAAAACTATCTATGACTATTCGCCCGATTCCGAGGGTTACTGCTTCCGTTAACTCTTGTCTACTTTTGTTATTTCCGTGGAAGTAAATGTCTTTTAAAGGGGCTCCACCAGCGTTTGCCAAAGCTAATTCCCCGCCAGAGACCACGTCCAACCCCAACTTTTCGTCAACGATGATCTTAGTGATCGCCAAGTTTGCCAAAGCTTTAGACCCGTAAATAATTTGGCTATTCGGGTAAAGTTCGTTAAACGCTATCCGAAAACTTGAGCACCTGTTACGCACTGTGTCCTCGTCAATTATGTATAGAGGAGTGCCGTATTGTGAAGCGAGATCCGTTACACTACAGTCTCCAATGACTAGATGCCCTTTGTCATTAGTCTTTGCGGTGTCAGGGAAAACATGTTTTGCTGGAAAGTTCATCATGGATTGCCTATGTTACGGATAGGCAATATAAGTGTCAATCTGATCTCTTCTTCCGTCTGTAATGTCTAGGGGTTATAATTTGGTAATTCAATCTCTCTGGAAGATTTAAAATTGACTAGAAAAGTTTCAAAAAATGTAAAAAGGTCGGCTGAAGGCAAACGCCGTATAGTTGTTAAGGCTGGGACTAATGTTTTGACTGGCGGGTCAGATGGCGTTGACTTGCGTGTGATGAAGCCATTAGTTGATCAAATTTCTAGACTCAAGCATGACGGAAACGAGATTTTGATAGTGACATCAGGGGCTGTTGCTGCTGGTCGAGAAGTATTGGGCAAACCTGAGCCTCGTCGTGATATTCCATATCGTCAAGTCCTTGCTGCTGTTGGGCAAAGCAGGCTTATGAACACGTATCAGGAGATGTTTTCGGAACATAACTTAGTCCTGGCACAGGCTCTGCTGACCCGAAACGATATTGATGACTGGCAAGGGTACCTTAATGTAAGAGACACACTGCTGTCTCTCTTAAGTATGGGGGTAATACCAGTTATAAATGAGAATGATGTAGTAAATACGGAGGAACTGGGTGCTGAGGTTTTTGGTGATAATGATACGTTATCCGCACTTGTTTCGAATCTAGTTGATGCTGATCTTCTTATCATGTTGACGGATATCGATGGACTTTATACTTCGGATCCTAGCATTGATACAAATGCAGGGTTCATACCTATAGTTAACGAGGATAATCTTAACCAAATAATGGGCATATTGGAGACTAAGGAAACGTTGCACTCTTGGAGTCGTGGTGGTATTAAAACCAAGATTGAGGCCGCCATGTTGGCGACCAGATGGGGTGTAGAGGTAGTAATAGCAAGTGGGTTACATACCGATGTTTTGTATAGAGTTGTTAATGGTGATCCTGAAGGGACCATTTTCAAGCCGTCTGGGAACAAAATGGAAAGTAGGAAACGCTGGTTTCTAAGTGGTGTGTCTGCCAAGGGTAAGATAATAGTTGATGAAGGGGCGGCAGATGCCTTGAAAAGAACTGGCAGCCTCCTTCCTGTGGGTGTCCAAGAAGTAAGTGGTGACTTCCAGCGCCGTGATGTTGTACTTATAGTTGATAATCAGGGACGAAGTGTAGCCTACGGGATAACCAACTATTCGGTCCAAGATGTTGATTTGATAAAGGGTCTTAGGTCAAGCAGTATTGAAGATAAGTTAGGTCATGAATACGGCGCAGAAGTTGTACATCGGAATAACTTGGTAATGTTATAGATGACTCAGAGTGCTAGACTGCTTTAAAAAGCAAGTATTGAAAAAGAACACAGAAATGAATTCACCGAAACTATTAGAACAGATTAACTCCCTAGGTCATGAGGCGAGAGTAGCTTCTAGATTGTTAGCTAAATCATCTACCGAAGCTAAGAATCTAGCGCTCCTGAATATTTCGGAAGCGCTTCTTTCAAGACGGGATATGATATTGGCATCTAACAGATTGGATTATGAAGCAGCTTTGAAAAAGGACCCTAATCCTGTCAATGCAGACCGGTTAATGCTTAATGCTGAAAGACTTGCTGCCATGGCAGCAGGAGTTCGTAATGTCGTTAATCTTAATGATCCTATAGGGGAGGCATTTGATGAAACGACGTTGGAGAATGGGCTCAGTTTGAAGAAACGGAGAGTGCCGTTGGGCATAATTGGAGTTATATATGAAAGCCGTCCCAACGTCACAGTTGAGGTTGCATCACTTTGTCTAAAAACTGGTAACGCTACTATTCTACGCGGAGGTAGTGAAGCGCTGAATACAAATAAAGCGTTAGTTGTGTGTATAAAGGAAGCTATAAGCGATGCCGGTTTACCAAGTGGATCGATCCAGTTCATTGAAAGTACTGACCGTACAGTCGTGAACCATATGCTTAAAATGAGGGACTACATAGATCTCTTAATTCCAAGAGGAAGCGAAAGCTTGGTTAGACTTGTTGCAGATAAGGCAACCATGCCGGCAATTACAGGGGGAATAGGCGTAAGTCATACTTATATAGACTCCGATGCGGATTTAGACAAAGCGTTAGCGATTGCTCTAAATGCGAAGGTCCAGCGCCCTTCTGTTTGCAATGCTTTGGACACTATCTTAGTTCACTCTGCTGTCGCTTCAGAATATCTTCCAAGATTGGCAGAGGTGTGGATACAGTCCGGTGTAACTCTGCACATTGATTCAAGGGCTATGAGTGTTTTGGAATCGCTTAGAAACCCCAGTATTGTTGCTGCTAAAGATGAGGACTGGGGACGCGAATATTTGTCTTTGGATGCTGCTGTCAAAGTTGTTGATTCGATAGACGAGGCGTTGTCTCACATTGAGACTTATGGATCTGCACATTCTGAGGCGATTGTTACGGAGTCTGATAATGCCGCTAATCGTTTTCTTGATGAGGTCGACGCAGCGGCGGTTTTTGTCAACGCCAGTACTAGATTCACGGATGGTGGTGAGTTTGGGCTTGGGGCAGAAGTTGCTATTAGCACTGATAAGATACATGCTCGAGGTCCTATGGGGCTCAAGGAAATCACTTCGTATAAGTGGACGGTGGTTGGGACTGGTCAGGTGAGACTATAGACAAATCCTAGGTTGTGCACTACCTAGTGTGTTAGCTATGAGGCATTTGGGATAAATCAATTACCGTTTGAATAGGAGGGACAACTATGGTTTCTTTGCCGAATGAGGCACAGTTCCCGTACGAAAATCTCGATAGACTAGTTAGGGTGAAGATGCGGCCTAGGGGCATGTCAACCTTCTATCAAATTTCTGATTTTGTTTATGATATCGCAAAGGGCCCTAATCCTATATCAATGGATATAGCTGTAGCTTTGGATCCGAGCCAACCCCAAAAAATAGGTTTGTTTACAGGTGCTTCTTCGCCTGATCACTATCCTAATGGTGAAAATGATGGACCATTAGGTACTATTGTTTTGGCAAATGCTTTGCGACAGCTGGGTCATCATATAACTATTTATATAGACCCTCAGCTTCGACCAATCATTGATGCGTTAATGAACTATTATGGCCAGATGTATCCTGTCACTACGTTAAATATTGACTCGCCAGACAAGAACCTAGAAGCTGCAAGTGGTCTTAATGTTGCTATAGCGGTTGAGAAGGCTGGTTCAAACCCAAACGGACATTTACATTCAATTACCGGCACTACGCGTGATGGAACTAGAGCTAAAGTAGATGAAATTTTCAATCAGGTACAAAAACAAGGCGGTATAACTATAAGTTGTGCAGATGGGCATAATGAGATTGGGTTTGGTAAAGTATATAACGCAGTTGCGCAAATAGCGCCATGGACCACCGAATGCAAATGTGAATGTGGGGAAGGTGTTATGAGTAATACTTCTGTTGACCATCTTTACGTCACTGCCATATCTAATTGGGGTGCTTATGCTGTCGTAGCTGCACTAGCGTTGTTTAACAGTGACCCTGGGTTAATGCATACCGAAAAGGCAGAACGTGACATTGAGCAGTTGGCTTTAGATTATGATGTTAGAGACGGCTTTCTTGGAGCCGCCGGATTGACTATGGACGGGATCCCACTCGAGGCAAATCTGTCTATGCTCAACATGATGCGCAACTTGGTAGAGATATCGCTGACGGAATATGTAAGAAGCTTTTAAGCCGTATCTAAATATAATTGATTGGAGAGGGAAAAATGGACATTCTTCATGGCGTGATAACTTCTATGTTAACCCCTTTTACACCGAGTCTTCAGGTGGATGAAGAAACTCTGGCGAGTGAAATTGAATATCAAATAGATGCTGGAGTACATGGTATATGTGTTTTGGGAGGAACGGGCGAATCGCTTAGTTTGAACTGGGAAGAAAGGGAGCAGGTTGTTAAATCAGCGGTGCAGGCTGTAAGCGGGAGAGTCCCTTTGGTTGTCGGATGTTTTGTGCCGCTAGAGGAACAATTGATTAGCTTTGCTAACAGGATTGAGGAACTTGGAGCCAACGCCATGATGCTGACTCCTCCACCGTTTTATAAGTCTACAGTGTCACAATTCCAATCCATGCTTATGAGTATATCCTCTGGAACTAAACTCCCATTGGTGGTCTATAACGCTCCGAAGAGGGCAGGAGTCAATCTCACGGGCCCAGAGATTTGCCAACTGGTTTCTGAAGTT
>CAZBMS010000011.1:0-35738 GCA_964493125.1 uncultured Dehalococcoidia bacterium
AAAGGGGAAAAATTTGAAGGAGCGTCATAATACCGTGACAGCTTTCGTTTCATCCGAAGGGAGTACGATGTTACATTGGCACTCTAAGAATAAAATGTGGTTGCCTCCAGGAGGCCACATTGAGTCTAATGAGGATCCAATCGAGGCAGTCCATCGTGAAGTAGCAGAAGAGACGGGGTTTAAAGTCGAGATTCTTAACTCTGCCCCTAGATTTCAGTATGAAGAGCCTCCGCAGATTTCTCCACCAGTTACCATAATGCTTGAAACCATAGTAGCTAACAAATCTGAACCTGAACATCAACACATTGACATGATTTACTTCACTAGACCCCTAGAAGAGTATGGGCAATGTGATTTAAGAGATGGCTGGTTTTGGGTATCTGCAGAGTCTCTAATGGGAGATGGATTGGTTGATGTTGACGATGAATTTGCTTCGAGTCAGATCCCAACGGATGTACGGGTTTTGGGTTTGGCTGCCATAGAGATGGCTTCTGGGGAGCAAGCTTAGGATGCTCGATTTAGAATTGATACGGCGGAACCCCGAATTTGTTAGCTCGTCACTCGCAACAAGGGGCGAGGATGCTCCAGTTGAGTCGATATTGGCTCTCGATGCTAAACGACGTGAAATAATACAAGGGCGAGATGAACTCAGATCTCGGCGCAATTCTGTTAGTAAAGACCTGGGTCGTTCGGGAGAACGCCCGCCGGATTTAATTCAGGAGATGCGTGGACTGGGCGAGGAAGTCAAAAGGCTTGAGGAGGAGATTAGGGGCATTGAGCAAGAGCTTGAAGCTTTATTGTCGAGGCTGCCTAACATTCCAAGTAAAGATGTACCTGTCGGTGCGGACGAGTCTTTCAACAAGGTTTTGCGGGCGCATGGTGATATAAAGGATTTTGACTTTGAGCCTAAGCCACATTGGGATCTTAATGAGGATTTGGGATTAATAGATTTCCAACGAGGTGTAAAGCTCTCGGGCTCGCGTTTTTATGTTTTGCAAGGATTTGGCGCCAAGCTCCAACGCGCGTTGATTTCATGGATGCTCGACACTCATATAGAGGAGCATGCTTACAAGGAAATATATCCCCCAGCACTTGTGAAAGAAGAGATAATGCGTGGCAGTGGGAATCTTCCTAAATTTAGAGAAAATCTTTATCAAGACACTGAAGATGACCTTTGGTTGGTGCCTTCTGCCGAGGTGCCACTTACAGGCTTGCATCGTGATGAAATTCTTGATCCAGGACTACTGCCAGTTTACTATGTTGCCTACACTCCGTGTTTTAGAAGAGAGAAAGCTTCTGCCGGACGTGACACAAGGGGAATCAAGAGAGTTCATCAGTTTGACAAAGTAGAGCTTTACAAACTAGTTGAACCAGATAAATCAGATCAAGAGCTTGAAGCACTGATTGAAAATGCAGAGCATTTATTGAAAATGCTCGAGTTGCCATATCGTGTTGTTGAGTTGTGTACGGGCGATCTAGGGTTTCAATCTGCTAAGACGTATGACTTGGAAGTATGGGCGCCTGGATCAAACGAATGGCTTGAGGTTAGCTCATGTTCTAATTGCTTAGATTTCCAGGCTAGAAGATCCAATATAAAGTTTAGATATGAAAAAGGGGGGCGAACGGAATACTTGCATACCCTTAATGGCTCTGGCTTGGCCATACCAAGAATAATGATTGCAATCATTGAGACTTATCAGCAGGCGGATGGTTCTGTTGTAGTGCCCGAGGTTTTACGCAATTATTTAGGAATGGACGTGATCAGCGTTAATAAGACCTCCTAGCCAAGAGTTGGATTACTAAGGTATCCTATTTGTGCCGGCCATCGCCTTTGACCGGAAAATGGGGTTACTTGGAGGGATGGCCGAGCGGTTTAAGGCGCCGGTCTTGAAAACCGGTATACCCGCAAGGGTATCGTGGGTTCGAATCCCACTCCCTCCGCCGAAAAAATTATGAAACTGCACGAATATCAAGCCAAATCTATACTAGCTTCTTATGGAATGCCCGTTCCGCGGGGTGGAGTGGCAACTACGCCCCAAGAAGCCCGTGATGTCACCCGCCATGTTGGAACGCCAGCTTTTGTCAAAGCTCAGGTCCATGCAGGTGGCAGAGGAAAAGGAGGAGGCATCAAGCTCATTCAAAGCGCTGAACAGGCGGAGGACGCGGCTGCATCAATGCTTGGGAGCAGACTAGTTTCCCCTCAAACCAGTTTAACTGGCGCTCCGGTTAGTAGAGTACTTGTTGAGGAGTGCCTGGATGTTGAACACGAACTATATCTAGGGATAGTTATTGATGCGATAGCCCAATCACCAGTTGTTATAGCTAGCAAGGCTGGTGGTATGGAAATAGAGGAAATAGCACTCGAGCATCCAGATTTAATACTTAGAGAAGTTGTTCAGCCTACGGTTGGGTTCCGTTCTTATCAGGGCAGGCGTTTGGCTCACGCTATGGAATTGCCAAGTAATTTGGCCAATCCCGTAGCGGATCAGATCATGCGACTTTATAAGGCTTTTGTGGATAAAGACTGCTCACTTGCTGAAATTAACCCTTTGGTAATAACCAAGAGCGGTCAGGTAATGGTGTTAGATGCGAAAATTTCTATAGATGATGATGCTGCCTTCAGGCAGCCAGACATGCCAGGTTTAAGGGATTGGACCCAGGAAGATCTCTTGGAAGCAAGAGCGGGCCAGGCGGGAATAGCCTACGTTAAATTAGATGGTGACGTAGGATGTTTAGTGAATGGAGCGGGATTGGCAATGGCTACTATGGACTCCATCAAGGTAAGTGGATGTTCCCCTGCCAACTTCCTAGATGTCGGTGGCGGAGCTGAGCCTATCAGGGTAGCAGAAGCGATGGGCATAATACTTGCCGATCCACAGGTTAAGCGGGTTTTGATAAATGTTTTCGGCGGCATAGCCCGTTGCGATGACATTGCGGAAGGAATTGTGCGGGCATTCTCAGATAGTGGTAAGGACTTGCCGCTAGTGGTCAGATTCTTGGGCACTAATAAGGACGAGGGCATTCGTATTCTTAAGAAAGATAAGCCGAACACGGTTTTCGTGGATAGTATTTCAGAAGCTACCAAAGCTTTACAGGAGATAACAAGCCGTTGAGCATTCTTGTAGGCAAGGATTCAAGAATTGTGGTTCAGGGTATAACCGGAAAGCAGGGAGGGTTTCACTCCACCCAGATGCTGGAATATGGAACCAATATTGTTGCTGGTGTGACTCCTGGCCGTGGTGGAGTGAAGTTTAATGAAACGGTTCCAGTTTTTGATGCGGTTGAAACTGCTGTAAGAGAAGTGGGTGCCAACACATCAATTATATTTGTTCCTGCACCAGGTGCGGCTGATGCAGTACTCGAGGCAGCTGCCTCAGGCGTGTCTCTTGTAATATGTATAACTGAAGGCGTACCCGCTATGGATATGGTTGGAGTTTTAAGCTATCTCCGTAACTCGAACGTTCGTTTGATTGGTCCAAATTGTCCAGGTGCGATATCCCCAGCGAGTTTGTGCCGAGTAGGGATAATGCCTTCTGAAATCCATTCGTCTGGCAGGGTAGGAGTTGTTTCTCGTAGCGGTACTTTGACTTATGAAGCAGTAAACGCCCTTACCCAAGTTGGAATTGGCCAATCTACATGTGTAGGGATAGGAGGAGATCCATTGGTAGGGACAAGCTTTGTGGATGTCCTGGCCATGTTTGAAGACGATGAAGAGACTGATGCTATAGTGTTGATTGGTGAGATTGGTGGAAATCGTGAGCAAGAAGCTGCGGAATTCATCAAGTCTGGAGGTGTAGGTAAACCAATAGTTGGTCTGATAGCAGGACAGTCTGCGCCTCCTAGGAAACGCATGGGGCATGCAGGCGCTATTATCACAGGAAAATCTGCTACCGCTGAGGAAAAAATAAGAGCTCTTTCTGAGGCAGGTGTTACTATTGCATCATCTGTAGAGGGTTTAGGTGAGGTGATGGAACAAGTGCTAAAAGGGAGCTCAGCTTGACTTATAGCCTTTTAACTCACAATCACTAAATGGTGGATCTTTGAGAGTTTATTGAGATCTGATAACGATTACTTGCAACCGCGTGTGGCATTGTTTAGTTGACCTTACAATTTTAGGCAAATACAATCAACGTTACAATGTCACTTAAGAACTTAAACTACCTCCCAGTATCTGAACTAGCACCTCTGATACGTGACAAGAAGATTTCCCCCGTTGAATTAGTTCAAGCTTGCTTAGATCGAATAGATGAACTAGATCCCCAGTTCCATGCATTCATCAATGTGATGAGGGAATCATCTATAAGTGAGGCAAAGAAGTTAGAAAAAATGATTGCGTCTGGGGAATACAAAGGCCCCTTGCACGGAATACCCATAGGCTTGAAGGACCTCTACCATACAAAAGGTGTTCCAACTACAGCGGGTTCACCAATACTAGCCGATTTCGTACCGGAAGAGGATGCGACGACAGTTACCAAGTTAACCGATGCGGGTGGATTGATAATTGGGAAGTTGAATATGCATCCGTTTGCATATGGTGCGGTTGGATTGAACCCTGATTACGGTACTCCTCCTAATCCTTGGGGTAAAGAACGAATACCAGGAGGCTCAAGTAGTGGATCAGGAGTCGCTTTGATCACTGGCATGATCCCTGCTGCAACTGGGTCTGACACGGGCGGGTCAATCAGAATACCAGCATCAATCTGTGGTGTGGTGGGAATTAAACCTACCTATGGGCGGGTGAGCAAACAAGGAGTTATACCACTGTCTTGGTCGTTAGATCACGCTGGTCCTATGGCTCGAAGCGTGGAAGATTGCGCAATATTGTTGCAAGCAATGGCAGGTTATGATCCGAAGGATCCATCCTCTATAGATATTCCTGTCCCCGATTACTCTGCTGAGATGAAGAAGTCTGTTAAGGGCTTGAGGGCCGGGTTACCAGTTAAGGAATTTTATGGTCGTCTCCAGAGCGGTGTGAGAGAAAAGGTTGACCAAGCGATTAAGGTTCTTGAGCAATTAGGAGTTTCGGTGGAAGAAGTGGACGTTCCAAGCATGGATGAGGCAGACGCTATATCGCTTGGGATTTTGGGCCCGGAAGTTGCTGCATATCATAGAAAATGGATAGAAGAACGACCTAAAGATTATTTCCCGCCAGTTCTTACGAGGATAAAATCTGGAATGTTCGTTCCTGCGGTAGATTACATTAAGGCCCATCAAGCTAGGTCTAGATTCACTCAGGGATATTTGAAAACTATGGAAAGCCTAGATCTTCTAATAACGCCTACAGAACAATTAACAGCTCCCAGAATAGAAGAAAATGTGGTCGCGATTGATGGGATAGAGGAAGCCACACAGAACCTGATGGTGTGGCTCAATAGGCCTTTTAATCTCACTGGATTTCCAGCGATCAGCGTCCCTTGCGGATTTGATGAGGATGATTTGCCGGTAGGACTTCAGATAGTTGGAAAACCTTTTCAAGAAGGGGTTGTATTGCGTACAGCCTTTAATTATGAGCAGGCCACCCCGTGGCACTCCAAGCGGCCTAGCTTGGATAATTAATTTGGTTTCGCATAGCATTTAACCATGGTAATTTCCGTCACTTGAGTTGATTGGATTGTTCTGGAAAGATGGAGTACAGTAGCTACGTTTGGGAGGATTTTTTATGCCTAAGATGAGTGGTGGGGAAGCAGTTGTAAGATCGTTAATTGCCGAAGGGGTTGAAGTTGTTTTCGGATTGCCAGGCGTGCAAATAATGAGCATTTACGACGCTTTTTATGACAATCCGGACATCCGTGTTATCACGTGCCGTCATGAGCAGACGACAACTTATATGGCCGATGGATATGCGCGTTCCACGGGAAAGATAGGGGTTGCATTGGTAGTGCCTGGACCTGGTGCCTACAATGCGGCGGCCGGATTGTCTGACGCTTTTGCGACATCAGCACCTGTTTTGTTGATATCTGGACAGATCGAAAGTGATGAGATAGGCAAGGATTTTGGTCAACTCCACGAGATCTCGGATCAATTGCAGTTTATGAAACCTGTAGTGAAGTGGAACGATTTAGTAACTGATGTTCAGGCAATCCCAGAGACTATACATGAAGCGATGAAACAGATTAAAACTGGCAGACCTAGGCCTGTAGAGATTGAAATACCGCCCGACACGTTGGGTGCGGTGGCTGAGATAGATCTAATAGAACCTGAGAACTGGGAAAGGCTGAAGCCCAGCAATAATTTGATATCGGCAGCAGCCGACTTATTGGCAACTGCAAAAAGACCTTTGATATGGGCTGGGGGTGGCGTGAATTTATCAGGAGCGAGTAATGAACTCACGCAGCTGGCTGAACTTGTAGGCGCTCCTGTAATAAGTACTGCAGAGGGGAAAGGAGCGATAAATGAAACGCATCCTCTCGCGATGGGTACTACTGCTTACGCGTGGGGTCCTGGAGTGGAACTTTTTCCTAGAGCCGACGTTATTCTAGCAGTGGGAAGTAGACTAGGTAGCTATCGTCCAGAAATAGGAACTTCGCCTCGCAGTGACCAGAAGCTTATTAACATGAACGTCGATGAAAGTGAGTTCGGCAAAACAATGGATGCGGAAATTGGTATCGCAGCTGACGCAAAAGTTGGCCTTGGGATGCTTTTGGCAGCCCTCGGAGACCGTTCGATAAATAATGATTGGGGAAAAGAAACGCTTGAAGATATAAGATCAAGAACAATGGCTAAGATCAAAGCGGCTGGTCCCCAACAGGTGGAATTAGTTGAAAGCATAAGGGAGGCAATGCCTGAAGACGGCTTTATAGTCGGTGGAATTACTAATATCGGTGCCTGGAGCTATTTGGCTTATCCTGCAATGAAGGAGAGGACTTTCATTACGTCTTCATATATGGGAAACCTAGGATTTGGTTTTCCGACTGCGCTTGGCGTGAAAGTGGGTAATCCAGAAAAGGCTGTAGTCGCTTTAACCGGGGACGGTGGCTTCGCTTACGCAATGGCTGATTTGGCTACTGCAGTCCAATATGAGATAAACCTCGTTACGGTAATTTTCAATAATGGTGGATATGGAGCTTCCTATCGCGATCAACATCGTCGATTTGGAGGTCGTTTAGTCGGTACTGAGCTCCATAACCCTGACTTTGTTAAGCTCGCGGAGAGTTTTGGCGCGAAAGGAGTTAAGGTATCAGATTTAGGAGCAGTTGGGTCAGCAATTGATGACGCTATAAGAGCCTCTGCACCAACTGTAATTGAAGTTGTATTACCCCCTGAATTGGATCCGCCGTACTATTTGACGCAACCCACGCCATAGAGGGATCTGTTTAAAGCTTGATGGTAATAGCTCTCGACGTTATATGAACATTTAGGAGCTCTCAAGTTTTTTTACTCGCTCCCATAACGCTTCTTTCTCAAATTGCTTCAATTGTGAAAAAGAGACGCCACTATCATTGGCTAGTTTTTCCATCCGGGAAAACCTACTACTAAAACGACTGCTTGCCTGTCGCATGGAATCTTCTGCTTGGATTTCCATCCAGCGACTCACGTTCACAAGTGAAAAAAACAGATCCCCGAGTTCTGCTATCTTTTCTTGTTCAGATTTAGCTTCCTTTATTTCCCTAATTTCTTCGCAGACTTTGTCTAAAACCCCATTAATCTCTTCCCAATCGAAGCCATTTCGTGATGCACGCTCCTGGATGAGTTGACCTTGAGCTAGAGCTGGCATAGACGATGGAATGCCAGCCAAGATTGAAGGCGTATCTACAACAGGTTTGGTTTCTTGCTTGATCTGTTCCCATCTCAATTCGACTTCGTTAGCATTGTCAATCAAATCTTCCCCGAAAACATGCGGGTGTCGCTGAATTAACTTTTTACTGAGAGTCTCCAGCACGTCATCAATTGTAAACATTCCCTCCTCGCTAGCTATTTGGGAGTGTATTAAGACTTGCAACAGAACGTCCCCTAGCTCTTCGGCGAGTCCCTTATTATTGCTATCAATTGAGTGTATGACTTCATAGGACTCCTCAATCAAATATCTCTTTAGCGACTCGTGAGTTTGTTGTTTATCCCAAGGGCATCCATTTGGACCCCTTAAATCCGCTATGAGTTTTACCAGGCATGTTAGGCCTGTAGATGGATACTTAGTCATTATCTCCTCCTAATTCAAATTAAATGTGTGCATGAATTACATTGACAACAGGTAAAGATTATGCCTACCATCAAGGTTAACGGTGATAAATTGCGCTTTCTCAAGTTAATATTGGCGACCACATTTGCGTTTGCCCTTCTGGTGTTCCTGGTAACCAGTAATGTACGGATTGCATTCAATTCCCTAGCCTTGATGGAATTTCAATTTGAAAGACATGGTGTTTCACAAACTACCGGTCTAACAGAAGCGCAACTTTCTGAAACCGCTTTACAAATCAGAGACTACTTTAATTCAAAAGAAGAATTGCTGTCAGTCATTTTAACTTCAAGCGGAACCGCGAGCTCAATTTTCAATGTACGAGAAGTTGAGCACATGCATGACGTGAAACAACTTTTATACGTCACCTATAGAGTTCAAGAAGGGATGTTTTTATACTTATTTGCTGTTTCCTTGTTAGGATTTTTGATCGTAGGGAATGATTTCGCCGGAATTATACGCAGGTTTTTCATTCAAGGGGGGCTTTTTGTTTTTGGTGTTATTGTGGTCTTTGGGATGGTTTCTCTAATAGAGTTTGACCCACTGTTTCGACTCTTCCATGAGATCAGCTTTAGCAATGATTTGTGGCTATTAGATGAAAGAACATCGTTTCTTGTAAGGATTTTCCCTCAGGGGTTTTGGCTTGAATCAACGTTAATGGTGGCTGTGGCAACAGTTGCTGAGACTACAGGCATAATACTATTTCTCAATTTGGTTAAGTGGTGGCAAATAAGCAGGAACAGGATAGCCGCAAGTAAAAAGCCGCAATTCTTGTAGACCTAGTGAGTTCCTGAGCAGGCGCAAGTGCCCGTAGATTTACACCCGCATCCTCCTCCTATTGTCGTCGCAGGTTGCTCGCCGTTTGAGACAACCGCCGAGAAAGTGGACTGTATCCTTGTTGAGGCAGTCCCACATTGTGGGCACTTTGTGCCATTAGCCTGATTGAATCCGGATAAAAGTTCGAAGCCCCAATTGCAAGATGAACATAAGTATTCGTACAGTGGCATTTGACGTCCTTCGTGAAAGTGGTCCTGAGTCTATCACCCTATATATAGACGGTCAAAACGGGAATATTTATTGGAAAGTTGCCACAATAATTAATTGACGTTCTATGGAAGTGGATGTACGATTCTGATGGTTCTAATCCAATCCACTGAGGGAGGCCATATGTACTCGAGTCTCATAGGCAAAGTTCAGAAATCTCAGATTTATGCTCAGGAGAAAGAGCGAGTAATTATTTCGGATCTTAAGGCTACTTTTCAGGGAGACCACGACACATACGAGCTCAAATATGAGGCAGGAAGCTGGCACTGCTCGTGCAAGAATTTTGTTTCGGAACTTTTTTGCAGCCACACCATGGCTATAGAGAAGATGATGGAAGGATTGGCTCCGGGTGGTGCCATCTAGGTTATTAGCATCCAACTTACGAAGTTATGGGTTTTCTATATGTTTTATTGTAGAGAATCGTACATTTCGGGGGAGATATTCAGAATTGTCTCTCGAGCTTCTGCTGCGACGAAAAGAGACCCTGTGGCTACTATAAGGTCATCTGGCTTTGCTTCAGACATTGCGTACTTGGTTGCATCTACAACCCTTTGAGTTGTTACTGTTAGTACACCTCGTTGTGTGAAAAGCGTTGAGAGATGGGAAGAAGAGACAGCCCTTGGGTGACGGGACTTAGTTGTAACTATTAGGTCAGCTCCTTTTGCCAACTCATCTACGATTCCCGATATGTTTTTATCGTTGGATAGCCCAACTACAATTATTAGTCGGCGCCTTGGCATATGCTTTGCTATTGCTTGCTGTAAAATTTCTGCTGAGTATGGGTTGTGAGCACCATCTGCGATAAATAATGGCTCTTCATTTAAAACCTCCATTCGGCATGGCCATCTGACTTTATTGAATCCCTGGACTATTGAGGGATGCGAGATGTTGAAACCTTTCTCAACGAGCGTATTTGTAGTAACTAGAGCTGTAACCGCATTTTCGACCTGATGTTGCCCCAACAAAGGTATAGATATGCGTGATGGACTCCATGTCGATGATATGTTGATTATTTGACCCTTCAAACTGTGAGAAACATGAGCGACATCGCATTCATCAGAAGCTAGTATGAGCGGCGCATAATTCGCTTCTGCAGATTCACGCAATATGGCCATTGCGTCTGGTTTTTGAGGGCTTGTGACAACAGGCGTATGTGGCTTGATAATCCCTGCCTTCTCGGCGGCTATTTTTTTCAATGTACCTCCGAGTATTTTGGTGTGGTCTAAGCTTATTGAGGTAATTACACTTACCTCAGGCGAGACGACGTTAGTTGAATCTAGTCTTCCGCCTAAGCCTACCTCTACCACCTGAAAATCAGCCCGTTTTTCGTAGAAATGAAGGAAGGCCATTGCTGTTAGCAACTCAAACGTAGTCACTTGACCTGATGAGACTTTATTATTCATCGCTAATACTTCGGGCCACAATTTTTCAATAAGATCGGCGAAAACACTTGGTTGAATTGGGACGCCATCGAACTGGATTCTTTCCCTGAAGCTATGCAGGTGCGGCGATGTGAATAAACCAGTTGCGTAACCGTGCGCCGATAATATTGAGGAGATCATGGCGGCTGTGCTCCCTTTCCCCTTAGTGCCGGCTACGTGGACCGTAGGTATCTGCATATGAGGATTCCCTATACGATCCAGAAGCATCGTAATTCTGTGCAAATCATAGCGGCCAGTATTTTGGGTTCGTCCAGAAACGCGTTCCAAATCTGTAAGGCTTAGCATTTTATGGAGGGCTTGATTGTATTCAGACATCTGGAGAAATAATCCTTTCAAGGCATTGTAAATTTATTGATCGCGGTAGAAGTTATCAGAATGCCTGTTTAAACCGTAACATTCAGAAGTGGAACAAACAACAATTATTGTCAGTGGGAGAATTTTAGGGTAAGTAGTACAATCTATCGAGAGTCGAAATACTTGGATCTATTTGTTGATTAGACGCAGCGCAACCTCTAATAAAACTAAAAACCGTAGGTTTTTTGTCTTGGTTACTTTTAGGTAAACCGTTCACAATAGGTTTTAATGGAATCGTTCGTTCATCTTCACGTTCATACCGAATACAGTATGCTAGATGGCTTGAGTCGTATACCTGCGATTGTAAGTCGTGCTAAACAACTTGGTATGGATAGCTTGGCTATAACCGATCATGGTGGGCTATACGGGGCTGTACAATTTTACTCCGAATGTATAGAAGCTGGGATAAAGCCGATCATAGGTTGTGAGGTTTATGTTGCTCCGGGAAGTCGTCACTCTAAAGAGGTTGGAGACAAGACCCCACACCATCTGATTCTCCTTGCCAAGAATAATACTGGCTATCGAAATCTTATCCAGTTGGTTAGCAAGTCTCACTTGGAAGGATTTTATTACAAACCAAGAGTCGATAAAGAACTACTAGAACAATTCGGAGAGGGCATCATAGCGCTTTCCGGCTGTCCTTCCGCAGAGGTTCCACAACTAATAATCCAGAATAGGCTTGATGATGCCAAAGAGGCAGCACTTTGGTATCAAAAATGTTTTGATGACTACTATCTCGAAATCCAAGCCCATGATCATGTCCCAGAGCTTGAGCAGATAAATAAAGGTGTCATCAACTTATCAAATGAACTAGGGATACCTCTTGTATTGACCAACGATAGTCACTACACAAATAGAGAAGACGCTCCTATCCAAGATCTGCTTATTTGCATTCACACTAACACAAATGTAAATGATTCCAGCCGACTTCGGATGGAGGATGATTCGTTCTACTTGCGTTCTTCAGAAGAAATGGCAGCTTTATTTCCGGAAATTCCCGAAGCTTATGAGAATACCAGGGTAATAGCAGAGCTGTGTAATGTGGAGCTAGATTTTTCAACACTGCACTTGCCTGAATATGGTCAGAGAAATGGGTCTACGGCTGAAGAATTCTTGGACAAGTTGTGCTGGGACGGCCTAACTAAGAGAGTTCCCGATGCTGATGAAAGCTACAAGGATCGATTGCGCTATGAACTCGATGTTATTAATAAGACACAATTCGCGAACTATTTTTTAGTTGTTTGGGATATAGCACAATTTGCCCGTGAAAGAAGCATAATTCTTGGCGTGAGAGGTAGTGCGGCGGCGAGCTTAGTTTTATACGTTACTGGAGTTACCGATATTGACCCTCTGTTATACAGGTTGGTTTTCGAGCGTTTCCTTAACCTGGAAAGAAAGGAAATGCCCGATATTGACATGGACTTTCAGGACGATCGTAGAGACGAGGTGTTGCAATATGTAAAGAACAAATATGGACATGATCATGTCGCTCAAATTATAACGTTTGGAACGATGGGGCCGAAAGCGGCTATCCGTGACACTGGTAGGGCGCTAGGTATGAGTTATGGAGAAGTCGACAGAGTCGCGAGGCTAGTGCCTTCCCGAGTGCATTCTCTTGAAGAAGCGGTCGATCTGATCCCCGAGTTGAAAGAGGCGCATGAAACCGATGCTACGTTACGTCATCTGATTGAGAGTGCAAAGAAATTAGAGGGAGTGGTTAGGCACTCTAGTACACATGCTGCGGGAGTCGTAATATCTGAGGAGCCGCTAGCAGAATACGTGCCTTTACAGCGACCTGTAAAGGGGGATGCTGAAGATGTTGCCATGACCCAATTCTCTATGGAGCATATCGCAAAACTGGGATTGCTCAAGATGGACTTTTTAGGCCTGGCCAACCTTTCTATCCTAGATAGGGCTATAAAAATTATAAAAGATAATGACGGCGTAGAAATAAAACTGGACAATATTCCTTTTGATAATGATGCGACCTTCGACTTGCTCTCATCTGGCGAGACAACGGGAGTATTTCAGCTTGAAGGTTCCGGCATGCGTCGATATATAAAAGAGTTAAAGCCATCTTCCTTGTTGGATGTCGCGGCAATGATTGCACTGTATAGACCTGGGCCTATGGAACACATTGATTCATTCATTCAAGCTAAGCATGGGTTAAAAACCCCCGAGTACCTTCATCCCGTCTTGAAGGGCATTCTGGAAGAGACCTATGGCGTAATAGTTTATCAGGATCAAGTTTTGTTAATTGTTCAGGCAATGGCTGGGTATAGTTTAGGTGAAGCGGATATCGTACGTAAGGCTATGGGGAAGAAAATCACAGCCATAATGGAAGAAGAGCGCGACAAGTTTATTCAGGGCGCGCTAATGCAAGGATACGGTCAGGATTTGGCGGAAAAAATGTTTCTTCTTATAGAGCCGTTCGCTGGGTATGCTTTCAATAAGGCACATAGTGTGAGTTATGCAGTTATTGCATACTGGACGGCATACTTTAAGGCGAATTACCCTGTTGAGTACATGACTGCCTTATTGAATTCTCATGTCGGGCAACATGAGAGAATATCTGTCGATGTAGATGAATGTATAAGGCTTGGCATAAAGGTTCTCGGGCCAGATGTGAATCTTAGTGAAGTGGGATTTTCTATCGAGGAAGATCTTGAGCATCAAAAAACTATACGGTTTGGGCTAGATGCAGTGAAACATGTGGGTACTGGCGCGATGATTGATTTGATTAAATCTAGGTCAGAACATGGGGTGTTCCAGTCACTCGCAGATTTTTGTAGATATGCTGATCTTTCCTCGGTAAATAGGCGATCACTTGAGGGGCTTATAAAAGTAGGATCACTAGACGAATTTGGCTCTAGGGCGGATCTTTTGGCCACGGTGGACAGAATTATGAGTGTTAGCCAACAAGAGAAACGCAGAAGAGATTCTGGGCAAACTGACATGTTTGATCTGTTTGGTGAGGTTACACAGGCTCCGTTAAATGAGGTGGAACTTAATCATGGCGATTCAGTTACAAAGATGGAGATATCGGAATGGGAAAGGGAGCTTCTGGGCAAGAGAATAAGTCATAATCCGCTAAGTGTGATCGCTTTCAGTGCAAAAAACACAGCTATAGCACTGAAGAGTGACTTAGAGGATAAACCAGATAACTCGTCTGTGGGACTGGTTGGGCAATTAGCGCATGTTAATCATAGGACAAGTAGGGATGGGCGACCTTATTTAATAGCTGGGTTGGAGATGCTGGGCGGGACCTTGGAAGTTTTCGTCTGGGATAGAATTTATGAAAAAACTAAAAATGTATGGACAGAGGGATCCCTCATAACCGTTGAAGGCAAGCTAAGAAAAAATGAGGGCCAGATGTCTATACGAGCTACAAATGCAGGTATATTTGATCCTGAAGGAGACGTATTGCCACAAAGAAAAGTAGAAGATGATGCTATGATGGGATTTATTGCCGATGCTCCGCCAACGAAGACAGAATCTGTTGTTGAAATAACAAATGATCTAGTGGAAACCAATGGCCATGGGAGTTTGAATGGTAAAGCCGAGTCTACCCTGAAGGTTTCGAGTGATATTTTATCTAATGTTGAAGCCAATGGCGATAATCCGCAAAACGGTGCAAAATTAGTCAGCGAGAGTAAGAGAGTCTTGATAAGCGTTAAAGACACCGGAAACTTTCCTGAGGACAGTTACTTACTTAAGTCAGCGATTGAATTGTTGCTGGGTTACAAGGGCGATGATGTTGTATTTGTTGACATAGATCTAACAGATCGAGTTGTGCGGCTCCAAATGCCTAATGTCACCACGAAATTTTGTCCTGAGCTGGAAGCAGAACTTATTTCTCTGCTGGGTGAAGGCCAAACAAGATGCGTTTGAATTAAATGACCGAGCATATTCACTGGGTGTATTTAACGACTGCCCCTGATCAGTTGACTGCGGAGATGTGGAACAGCTTGCTCAGTTCTAACGGATTTACTGTTATGGTGCGCGCGGGTGACACAGCTTCTTACCTAGGAGTATTTGCAGGCCCAACCAGAATTCTGGTTGACCAATGCAATCTTGCGGGCGCCAGGCAATTTATTCAAGAAAATCTAGGACCTGAAGCTTTACGCTAGAAAACAGCTTCCTGCTTTAAAGCCCCAGATGGCTCTGTATCGGAGTGACTCCTTCTATCTCCAATAGTCGTTGTTTCATTGTTAGCCCGCCTCCATATCCGTGTAGCCGACCGTTACTTCCGATCACACGGTGACAGGGTATGATTATCGGCACTGGGTTACGGGACATTGCTAGGCCAACAGCTCGAACTGCTTTGCCGTTTCCTGTCTTTTCAGCGAGCCACTTATACGATCTGACTTCGCCAACTGGGATAGATTTACAGGCCTCCCACGCATTTAAGAAGAAGGCAGGGGCCCCGCTCAAATCAATAGGATCCTCGAATTTTTGCAGTGAACCAGAGAAGTATAAATCAAGGCGCTCTCTTAAATCCACGAACTTTTCTGTAGAGGCAATTGCGCCGACCAAATTCGCCTTAAGGTCTTTGACTACTTCTTCTGGTGAAGTTTTGGGGAAGACTAACTTTCGTAACCCTTGTTCAGATCCCAATGCTCCCATCCAGCCAAGTGTGGTGTTAAACAGGTCAAAATATAAAGTATTAGACATGCTAACTCACTTTTTGGGTCTCCTGCTTAGGCGTGATCCAGGCACCTCTATTTTTTCGAGTATTTCCTCTATCAACAGCTTGCTGTTGGATCCTTGCATTCTGGAAGATGCTGTAAGAATAAGCCTGTGTGAAAAAATTGGTAAAACCAGCTCTTTAACATCATCAGGCAAAACAAAGTCTCTTCCGTTTAGCAGAGCGAGAGATTGCGACGCCTTGAAAAGAGATAAGGATGCTCTGGGCGAAGCGCCTAGCGCAACATCAGTGTGATTCCGTGTGTTTTCGGAGAGGGTGACTATATACTGTTTCACCAATTGATCAACATACACACCTCGAGCCTCTTTTTGTAATTCCAATATTTCGTTTGGAGTCCCAACTGCCTCCAACACTGAAAACGGGTGGTCTGTTTGCTGATCACTCATTATGGATATTTCGTCATCAAAATTCGGATATCCAAGGTTTATGCGGAGAAGGAATCGATCAAGCTGTGCCTCAGGGAGAGGAAAAGTCCCCTCATACTCTATCGGATTCTGGGTTGCCATTATCATAAACGGTTGGCTTAGAGAGTGAGTGACTCCCTCAACTGTTATCTGATTTTCCTCCATAGCTTCTAATAATGCCGATTGTGTCTTTGGAGTAGCCCTATTAATCTCATCTGCTAGCACAATTTGAGCGATTACTGGGCCTGGCCTAAATTCAAATCCCTGAGTTTTTTGGTTATATATGGATATCCCAGTTATGTCACTGGGCAGCATGTCGGGGGTAAATTGTATCCTGCTGAATGTGCATCCCGTTGAGCGGGCCATGCTTTTGGCAAGCATGGTTTTTCCAACTCCGGGGACGTCTTCAATTAAGATGTGCCCGCCGGTAATCAGAGCAACTACACCTAACTTTATTGCATCATCTTTTCCTACAATAACCTTGCGTACATTGTCGATTATGCGTTCGGCAATGGCGTTCGGCTGCGTTTCTTGTTCGATTGCTTTAGTTTCCATCTGTCTACGGGTATTTCTCTTGGTTTTTCAATGCCATGACAGGCGTAACGTATCATGGTAATGGACTAAAAGGAAGTCCTGAGAAAACTTGCCCTTTGACCTCTAATGTAAACCGAAAATCTTGGCTACCAGCTCAAACGATCTCACACGATCTTCAAAGTAGTAGCAGTTGGTAACTATGCTTACATCGTTCGTTTGATAAGTGCGAGCAGCTTCGATGATTTGCTGTTTGACAGTGCTAGGGTCGCCTTGGATCGAACGCCTATTTACATGTTCGAGGTGCTCCAATTCAAAAGGTCCCAATTTAATTGAAGAGGCATCTTCAGGGGAAATCATTGGGCCTCGTATGCCTCTAAGAGAGTTGATCCTTGAGATATTTCTGCTCGATGCCACAAAGTCTGCCTTTTCCTGTGTGTCAGCGCATACCACTTGCAAGGCCACATTGAATTTCGGTTCTTGAAGATAGCCTGATGGCTTGAAGGATTTCCTATAAAGATCGGCAACTAACGGTCCGTGCCCAGCTGTAGATCCGAAGAAGTCTGCAAAGGAAAATGGCAGTCCAAGCATGGCAGCAAGCCTTGCGCTGTAATCGCTTGAGCCTAGCAGCCATATACCTGGTATTGAAGGGGGTGGCCCCCCGGCTTGAGATTTGATGTGTGAAAAAATGTGTTCGTCCGGCAAGGTCCCCGAAAGGAAGCCGATTAAGTCTGATACCTGCTGGGGAAATTCCTGGATGTTCATAATTGCTTTAGGGTATGAAAGTGCTCTCGCTGTATCCTGATCACTACCGGGGGCTCTTCCGATACCAAGTTCGATCCGTTCTGGGAAGAACGACTGTAGTATTCCAAAAGTTTCGGCAACTTTCAGGGCTGAATAATGCGACAACATCACGCCGCCGCTGCCAACCATTATGTGACTAGTCTTAGACGCTATCTGTCCGATTATGATCTCGGGTGCAGTTCCCGCGTAGCCACCGGAGTTGTGGTGTTCAGCGACCCAGTATCTGTGATAACCGAATTTCTCCGCGGATTGTGCAAGCATAATGGTTTCTTCCAATGCTTGCTTTACTGTTCCCCCTTCTCTAATTGGAGACTGATCTACTATTCCAAAAGTTAACTTACTCATATTGAGGTTGATTATAATGCCGCTGGTTCTTTCAGCCCAGAACCCGTAACGGGCACGAGAACCTTTGACCCGTTCGGAATAACTCCTTCTTTAATCAGTTTCTCCAGGCCTGCAAATGCAGCTGCAGAGGTTGGTTCGCAAAATATGCCTTCTTCTTTTGCGATTGCACGTTGCCATTTTAAGATGTGCTTATCCGTGACACTTGTTGCTGATCCACTTGATGTTCGCACTGCACTGATTACTTGTTCTATTCTTGGAGGGCTGGACACAGATATGCCGGTTGCAATAGTGCGCTCTGCTGGATTCCATTCCCATGGCTTATTGTTAATCGCTGCGACCACGGGACTTATGGCTGAAGCTTGTACGCAGTGTAATTTGGGCGTTATTCCCAACACGTTTGCTTTAACCAACTCGTCAAAACCTTTGAGAGCCCCTACTAATAGCGAGCCATTTCCGACTGGAAAAACTACATGATCAATGTCTGTTCCTGCATTTGATATCGCTTCATAACTAAATGACTTCATGCCCTCTGCAAAGTAGGCGCTATAGTTGTGGGATAAGTACAAAACATCTTTTTGGGCTACCATCGCTTGTGCTGCTTCCGTCGCAGCTTGCCTTGGTCCTTCTATTATATGGAGAGTGGCACCATACACGCGGATTTGGTTGAGCTTGCTTTCAGATGTGGACGCTGGGACAAATATATGAGCTTTCATACCTGCTGCCGCTGCGAAAGCTGATAACGAGGCTCCGGCGTTCCCGGATGAATCTTCAACGAACTCCATCACCCCTTCTTCAAGAGCTGCTGACACCATTACCGAAGTGCCTCTGTCTTTGAACGATCCTGTCGGGGATAAATATTCCAACTTGGCCCACAGACCATCCAACCCAAGTTTTTCACCTAGAATTTTGAAATGTACAGTGGGTGAGTTGCCTTCACCTAGTGTGATCTGAGACGTTGGAAGGTTTAAAGGAAGTCGGGGTGCATTTTTTGACGTCTCTTGATAGTAATAAATTTCTAGCAGGCCGTTACAATTATCACAGTTAAGTTTGGTTATAGTTGCACTATGATGCGCCCCACAATTCAGGCACTGAAGCCGAAAAAGACTCATTCGCTTTTCACTCTATATGCGAGAATGAAGAGAGAACATCCTACCAACCACGCTACCCCTCCGAGTGTACCCAGCATGTCTCTCGCCATAACAGTTTGGATAACCCACAACACGATTCCCACTAAGAACAATAACCAGCCGTATAGCTCAAGTCGCTTTTTCACAATGTGTAACTCCAGGCTGTTCCTACTGATTTATTTGAGTAAGTTAAGCCAAATCCCCGATTACGTATGTTCCATCGGTCCAATTGGGTTCCTCGTCGAGATGCTCCATAAATCTTAAGAATGCTTCATGTTGTTCTGGGCTGTTAGCATTCGCGACATAGGCCTCTTTGCTTTCAAAAACTGCAGCTCCTATCCAATCCTCTTTTTGATCAGGTTTCATAACAAACAAAGCCACCATGCCTTTTGGCTTAGCTGCTGTGGGGTCACTCATTACATTTACAAAAGCCGCTTCGTGACCAACCTTAACCTTAAGCTTGAAAATAGTTCCGTACAATTTAAACCTCCGAGTATGTTTGTATATCAATATCAAACATAAGATTATCAAAAGCTGAGTCGTCAGTCATCAATGTTAGCTAAGCTTTGGTTGTTCCAACGATTCTATAGTTTGTTCTTCAATGCCTGGCATAATGTATATAGATTGTGGTGCCTCTCCAAAAATCAATCCGGGTTCATCTCGAGATATGCCCGTTATGGTCAGTTCCATTGGTGCTATATATTCGACATTGCCATTAACTATCCTGAATGGTTGGTCATGTCCTGGGTATATCACGTCTGCTTCATGCAGCACTCTTTCGATACTTTTGATCGCTTGATTTTCGTTCCAAAAGACCACTGGATGCGTTTTGCTCAAAGCCTGACCTGCAAATAGCAAAACGTCCTCTGTGAGTATGGAA
Organism: uncultured Dehalococcoidia bacterium; assembly: GCA_964493125.1. GTDB lineage: Bacteria > Chloroflexota > Dehalococcoidia > Lucifugimonadales > QGNO01 > QGNO01. The sequence goes on from CAZBMS010000011.1 coordinate 19,813, forward strand.
GTCCCATCATCCGTGTCCACAGCTATGCATATACTGCCAGGTGAATGGCCAGGCGTGTGCAATACACGAACACCTTTCTCAATTTCATATCCGTCCTCAGCTTCGAGAATTTTGGGATGTCGTTCGAGCATTGCCCCGGTCCACTTAGGGGTCGACCAATCATTTTTATGGGGATGTTGAGCATATTTACGTTCCCAAGGATGCATTAAAAGTGGAGCATGTTCGAATAGGTCAAAGTTTTGATTGTGGTCCCAATGCGCGTGACTCATGACGACTAGATCTATGTCTTTGTAGTCTAGTCCTCGATCCATGAGGGCATTCTCTAAAGCGACTCTTCGTCCAACATGGCCTACGTCTACCAAGATACGCTTCGTGCCTTCTATTAAAAGGACGCTGCAGAATCCTGGTATTCCGGCATTAGTATTGAACCTATATCCGTGTAGAAGAACATCAACTTTTGGCATTAGACTCCTTTTAATATAGACTTAGTGAATCCTGTGTGCCTTAATTTAGCCACGGTTTGTTCTTTAAATATTATAAGATTAAGTCAAAAGTGGTAAGAGGACCCTCAGCGTATCGATCAAGAGGTAGAGGGCAATTAAAGCTAATAAGGACCCGGTAATTCTGTTAATAATGGACTCTTTGTATTCGAGAATTTTGATCAGACTTGATCCAGTTATCATGAGAGCCACGAATACATACCAAGACCCGTCTATAATTGCTGCAGTTGCTCCCATTAGGCTGGTTTCCAGCCAGCTGCTGTCAGTTTTTGCGAAATGACTGAATATTGCCATGAAGAAAACAGCAATTTTCGGATTGAACAGCGAGATAAGGAGTCCTTGGTAGGATCCTTCGAGTACTACCATAGACCTTTTCGACTGGTCCTTATTGGGTCGATTAGATAGGTAGTCCTCGGCAAGCATGGTTCGAATCCCAATATATCCAAGTGCTAGCGATCCGACTAATTGCAGGCCTGATAGAAGTGTTCTTTGATCGACGACTAGCTCCGCTACTCCGATGGCTGTTAATATCGCCCACCAACCAATACCTACCGCGTGCCCGATACTGGTTGCCACGCCATAGGTTCTTCCCCCTGCTAAGGTGTTGCTAATAACCAAAGCGAGGCTTGGCCCTGGTGAGATTGCACCCAAGAAACAGATAGTTGCTAACTGTAACCAAGAAATACTGTCCATCAACTTGGACAGTATTCTACTAGGTTTAGGATGGCTAAATTCACAATTAGTGACTAATAACTGTAAAATTTGGGAAGAGATTTAGAGCTTAGATATGGTTGCATGCTGTATTAAGGTCAAGGTAGTGTAACGGGAAAATGGAGGTGTATATGTCTGCTTATATAGGGTTTCTGAATTACAACAAAGCGGGGGAACGCTCCGGAGATGATGAATTGAAGGTTGGAAGGGCTGCTCGTTCCATTGCTGAGATGCAGGGTGGCGGTGGTCGTTTTCTTAGCGTCTGGTGGACTCAAGATGAGAACGATATGGTGCTAATTTTTGAAGGGCGTGATGAAGAACAAGCCATGAGCGTTTTCAAGAAAATTGAAGAGCAGGAAGACGTGACTATAAGAGTAACTCGATCTTTGGCAGAGGGGGAAAAGGAGAGGGCTATACAAGGCAAGGTCGTATAGGTTGATAGACGAATAGATTATTAGCAATACCTGGCATGTGACCGGGTGAATGTGGAGGTTTCAATATGACTATGACCATAGTAGGTTACGACCCTCGAACGGGTCAGTTTGGCGGAGCAGTTGCCACGAAAAACCCCGCTGTTGGTACGCGGGTACTTAGGGGAATGGGCGAGGTAGGAATGGTGGGATTTAGCTCAGTCGAGACCCAAAGAAGAAGGGGTATCGCGATGCTTCAACTTGGATTTCCTGCACCTGTGGTTTTGGAGGCTTTGATTAAAGTCAGCGAGGGCGCTGGCCAATACAGCCTCATAGATCGTAACGGTACGCCGGCCGCTTATTCTTCTCCTTCTTTGGCTCCATGGAACGGAAGTAGGACAGGTCTAAATTTCGCTTGCGGTGCGAATACGATGGTTGGCAAAGCAGTTGTTGATGCCCTTGGGGATACATTTGAGGCTACGGAGGATAGCGAATTACCTTTAGAAGAACGCTTATTGATGTGTCTGGAGGCAGCGCAAGCTACCGGTGGTGATAACCGAGGCAGGCAAGCAGCTGCGATACAGGTCCATTGGAAGCGTATAGATGCTAATGCGTATCTCGATATACGAGTGGATGACCATCCAAACCCCATCCCTGAGCTAAGGGCATCTATGAGAAACTACCGGCAAGCATACCCGGTGTATTCCTCTGCTACTTGGCCCGAACTGCAAGGTACGGGTGGATTTCCTATTCTCCATCCCGGTGCCTGGTGATCTTTTATTAAGGGAGTAAGATGCAGCGGAAAATAGAGTCTGCCACAATTGCAACGAGTGTTCCTCCGTTGATAAGGAAGAACACGGTTTACGTGGCGATTGTTCTTTCCCTACAAGGTTTGGGAGGGCAGCTGGCTGTTACCATGGGCGCTTTGATGGTGATTCAGCTTTTGGGGCGAATGACCTTGGTCGGAATTGGAGGAAGCATACTCGGGGCAGGTCGGATGTTGATGTCCTATCCAATGGGTAAATTGACTGATGCTCGAGGAAGAAAGCTTGGAATGACTATAGCTTTCCTGTTGTCCCTTATCGGGGGAGGTTTACTTGGTTCTTCTGTCGCATTCTCGTCATTCCTTATTTTCGTTGTTGGAATGGTAGCTCTTGGTCTTGGGGTGGGTTCAGCAAGACAATTAAGTGTTGCTGCAGTAGATATGTACCCTTCCGCCCGACGAGCGGAAGGGTTGGGGTATGTGCTTACAGCAAGTATAGGTAGTGCAATCATTGCCCCTTTAATCATCTGGATTGGCGAGGCGGTTGCTAGTTCTTGGGGAGGTGACCCTCTCGGAATTTCATGGTATTTAATGCTGGTTGCTTTAGCACCAACTATGCTGTTCATCCGAATAATTCGCCCAGATCCGAAGATCATAGCTTTAAACTTGGGACAATATTGGGCTGGTTACAAGCCGATATTGCCCAAAGCTGTCGTGGCCCAGTCATTCCCCATTTCTAAATTCTTGCGTGACAGACCGAAGCGGATAGCATACATCTGTTATGCAGCAGCTCAGGGAGCGATGTCGTTAATGATGATTATGACTCCTGTCGTCCTATCCGAAAGCGGGCATGCCATTCCATCCATTTCTATTACTGTATCGATACACGTCCTAGGGATGTTCGCTTTTTCAATCCCTCTCGGAAAACTTGCGGACCGTATAGGTCGCAAGTCGCTAATTGGTGCGGGGCTCATTATTGAAGCCGCTGGAGCTTTCCTAGTTCCTATAACACCGTCGTACGCGATAACTACGATAGGACTATTCCTTATAGGAATAGGTTGGTCTGCTGTAAATATATCAGTCACTGCTCTTTTGGCAGACACAACCGAACCGGAGGAACGGGGTAGAGCTATAGGTCTTAACGAGACTTTGTCCGGATTACTTACTGTTGTGATGCCGTTCATCGGAGGGTTTATTGTAGAGCTAGCTGGATTGACTGCCGTCAGCATATTCGGTGGTTGCGTAGTTATCTTTGCGATAGTTCAAATGGTACGATTGAGAGAGAGCAACAGTGGCCAATTCGATGGTTATAGTTATGAGTGAAGGCAATAACCGAGTGTTAATCGTATATAAGCCTATTTTGTGCTTTGCTATTAGAGGCTACTGGCTAGAACCCCATTAGGACTATCATTTTGGGTGCGAATCGCCCCGCATTTTGAGGATTTGTCCTATTTAGTAAGTTGAGTGATATTTGAGTAGTTGACCATACCAGTAACTGGTGCTAGGGTTCACGGAATTTCAATTTATCAGGTCGTCAAACTACGTGGCTAATCTAAAACCTTTCATTAGCGAATCTGAGATCCAAGAATGTGTTGGGCGGTTGGCTCAATTGATCCAGAGCGATTACCAAGATCAGCCCCTTCTCGTGGTGGGAGTTTTACATGGCTCGTTTGTTTTCCTGTCTGACCTGATTCGCCACATGAATTTGCCAATCCAAGTCGATTTTGTTCGTTTATCCAGCTACGATGATTCGTCAAAGTCTGCCGGTAAGGTTCGTCTCCACCATGGAGTTCGAACTCCTGTGGAAGGCAAGAATGTCTTGATAGTTGAGGATATTGTGGATACCGGGTTGACCGTCGAGTTTTTACGAGGATACTTTGACGAGCATGGCGCAGCTAAGATACGGATATGTGCGCTTTTAGATAAGCCAGCTCGTAGGCGTACTGCTGTCAATGTTGACTATGTAGGATTTGAGGTGCCAGACGAATTCCTGGTGGGATATGGCTTGGACTACAATCAGCAGTATAGAGAGTTGCGGGCTCTCTACTATATAGAAGGGATAACAGATGGCTATTAGTTAGCCCACCTGTATTACGCACTAATGCGGAATATAATTTTCCGAAATGCCCAGAATGTAGCATGCAGATATTAATGACTCGGGGATAAAGGCGTCACAGAGAACTTAAAGTTATTGTAACGCGCCCTGATTTTGACTTTTGTGCCCCTCAATTCTATTTGTAAAGTATTGTGTTAGGGGTAGGGAGCGTTCCTTAGATGGTGTCTAGGTACGCTTGCGACACTCACATTATGCTCATCAATGTGCGACAGTGTAATCTAAAATGGGTTTTAGAAGTGCTCTTAAATACTTTTGATTATACCCCCATATGTGGTATGTTCATGGTGGGCACCCACAACATTGGATAAAATGTAAGGAGGCAATCATGTCAGACATGTTAGAGACTCTTTTCCGTTTGAAGAAGGCAGGTACGTCCATTCGCACCGAGCTTCTTGCCGGTTTGGCGACTTTTCTTACCATGGCTTACATCACAGTTGTCAATCCGATCACACTGAGCACCGAGGGAACAGGAATGGACTTTGGTGCTGTCTTTACTGCAACAATCATTGCAGCAGTGGTTGGAACATTGATAATGGGTCTTTGGGCAAATTGGCCAATAGCGTTAGCTCCCGGAATGGGTCTTAATGCCTACTTCACATATACTGTCATTCTTGGTGATGGATACAGTTACCAGCAGGCACTAACAGCTGTACTGGTTGCTGGTATTGTTTTCGTATTGTTGTCGGTTACTCCCGCGCGTAAATATATCATTAACTCCATACCGAAGAGCATGAAGTTGGGTGTCGGCGCTGGCATCGGTCTATTCCTGGCAATTATAGGATTCCAGAATGCTGGAATAGTCGTAGATAATCCTGCAACGTTGGTGGGTCTTGGAGATGTTGCCTCTTGGCCCGTTCTTCTGGCTGGTCTTGGTTTCATTGTCATGGCCGTGCTAGACAAACGCGGTATACCAGGATCGATCATCATCGGAATTCTCGCCGTTTCGGTTATTGCTTGGGTATTCGGATTAGGCGGAGCTTCGTTGAGTGGTGTAGTAGGTTCTGTGCCTAATCCAACACATGCATTCCAGCTGGATTTCTCTGTCATGGCAACCGCAGGATTTATTGGGGTAGCCTTTGCATTCTTGTTTGTAGACTTTCTTGATACGGCAGGGACGTTAACCTCTGTAGCTAATCTGACCGGTAGGATCAGTGACGATGGCGAGGTTGAAGATATCGACCGAGCATTACTTGCTGATTCTTCGGCAACCGTTATTGGCGCATTGGCAGGTACATCCAATACTACTTCATATATAGAAAGTGGTGCTGGAGTTAAGGAGGGTGGTCGTACAGGTTTGACAGCGGTCGCGGTCGCGGCGCTGTTTGCAGCTTGTCTCGTATTTGCCCCATTGGCACAGTCAGTGCCGGCCTTTGCAACCGCTCCTGCTCTGATTTTCATTGCCACCTATTTCCTCCGCAATCTGAAGGATATAGATTGGGATGACATATCAGAATATGCACCTGCGGTTCTTGCTGCGATAGTCATGCCTTTGACCTACTCAATTGCATATGGTATCGCTATCGGCTTTATCGCCTATGTCGTCACTAAGGCGCTGAGTGGTAAAGTGGACGCTTTGAACCCCGGTTCAGTGGGTATTGCGGTTGTTTCAGTTCTCTTTTTCGCTCTTAGCTAATTGCAATTTTAATGGTCAGGTCAGGTTACACTGGCCTGACCATTCTTATTCTTAGTTGTCGCTGAGAATCAGAATAATAGATTAAATACGATTCATTTCAATAGTTATTTGGATGAGTGCTCTCGGTGCCAATCGACGATCTCGCTTGCAGTAGCATTCCATATCCCGTCGTGCTTGGAAATGTGGCTCAATGCTATTTCCAAATACTTGCTCCGAAATGGAGTACCCATAATCCAGGGATGGAAATTTAACACCATCATTCTTCCCGTTTCGGCACTCTCACGATATAGAACGTCAAAAGAGTCGGTAATCATTTTGGCGTAGGAATCAATTTGAATTTTGTTTATCCAGTGAGTGAATTGGTCGTCTAGGCTTAAGAGGATAGGAAGTGAATATATAGATCCGGTGGAAGTTTTCATTGGGTACGGTTGTTCGTCGTTAGGCCAATCACATACGTATTTGATACCCTCATCAGCAAGTATAGCGACGGTATTTTCAGATTCGCCATACTCCGGCCCGAACCATCCTAGAGGCTTTGATCCTGTAGCTTTGGTGACCGCGTCTATTGATAGTCGTATATGGTTCCTTTCCTCATCTTGAGTCATTTTGCTGGATATCATTTGGTTTACTGCTATCCCGTGGGCCATTATTTCGTAGTCTCTTTGCTGGAATTGCTTGATAAGGAATGGATAGTTAGATGCTGTAGAGGCATCAATTGCAACGGTAGCTTTGATTCCGTATTTGTCCAGTATATCCATTACGCGGAATATCCCTACTCTTTTCCCATATTCCCTTTGGCCGTAACTCATGACGTCCGGGTAGGGTCTGCCGGAACTGCTGACCCCTCCAGGAAGTTCGAGCGATTTGTGTGAATATTCAGGAAGTGCACCAGGCAGACCGCCATCGGCAAAGTTGTTCGTGGCGATCCATTCGTAATGTTCGACGCTTATTATTACGCACAAAGCTAATCTAGCTTTATTTGGCCAAGTCAATCGAGGGCGAGTAGATATAGGTGACCAGTCATAATATGGTTGGTCATATCCTTGTGTTCGTTCTGCAGACATTCTTCCTCCAGTTACTCCGATGCCGACCCTTCTGATAGTCCGGAAACATAACTAACCATCGTGTCGTAGTAATTATCCATATAGTAATCTGCGATTTCGTCCGCAGTTGCTTGCCATACGCCCTCATGGGACATCATGTAGCCCAAAACTTCGTCTAAGTACTTTATACGGCTTGGTGTTCCCATCAATGCAGGGTGTAGTGATACGCACATTTGCTTGGCTCTATCAGCCCCTTCCCGGTACAAAACATCAAACTGGTCTTTTATGGACTGGGCCCAATATTCCGGCGGGCATCCGAATCGGTTGTAGGTCCCGTCATTTAGGTCAAGGTTGTATGGCATGGATATCAAGCGTCCTTCCTTAACTTTCATGGGAAAGGGCTCGTCGTCGTGCCCCCAATCCGCATTGTAGATAAGACCCGCTTCAGCCATAAGGTCCGGAGTGGCGTCAGTCGGAGACACGGCCGGGGTGAGCATTCCCTTCAGCTGTTTCCCGGTGTGGTGTTTAAGGGTGTCAATGCAGTCCTTATAGAATGCGCGTTCCTCTTCAATTGAGAGATGGTTGAGAAATCTAGAGTTGTATATACCGTGGGACATGAAATCGTAATCTCTTTTTAGAAGAGCATCCTTGATCTCAGGGAAGTGGTCTAGGATGGCTTCATTCAGTGAGACCGTACAACGGATTTTGTGTTGGTCAAAAACTTCCAGCATGCGCCAGAAACAGACTCTGTTTCCGTAGTCATGGTTGCCAAATGCCCTTACGTCAGGGAGGGGGGCTCGACCAGGGCCGCCTCGGTAATAACCGCCGGCACCGTCGTTTGGCGGTTGAATAAAGTCAACGTACTCTACGTTTGGGGCCACCCACAATGCAACTCTGGCATTGTTAGGCCACTTTATAGTCGGACGGTCAATTATGGGGGAGTATTCAGATCGATCGTGCCCCAACATTGGCAACCCTCCTGAGAATTTTTATTGCAGCTTTCTGCATTATTACACATATAACCTATCAAAGGGAGATACCACATAAAGGCACGGAATCAGACCTCGAGACTTACCCGCAGGGCATTAAGTTGATGGGAATAGTGTTGGGTATTCCCGAGCCCATGTTAAGTAAGCTTCTAACCCGTCCCTCAAGTTGTATTTCGGTGAAAACCCGAACTCACTTATTGATCGGCTTAAATCCAAAGCTCCTCTTTCGCTCTCGGGTCGGATTTCTATGTCCACCTCTTCGTTCGAATCTCGGTAACTAAAGTTAAATTCTGGCTCCAGTTCCTGAAGGGTTTCTAGCACGTTGCTAAGGGGATATGCGACTCCCGAAGATACGTTGTAAATGTCGTGGTTCAGCTCATCAGCCAGCGCAAGATTTCTCCATATTGTGCCGGCGTCTGTTACATGTGTGTAGTCACTTACAAAATCACGCCCCCTGACCGATATAGAGCGACCTTCTAAATGTGCGTGCATTAGTCTGTATATCAGTGAAGGGTTGCCTCGGGAGGCTGTAACCCTTTCCATGGGGCCATATATAGCTGCCATTCTCCCAACTACAGTTGAAAGTCCAAATAATTGTTTATATCTCTTCATAAGGAGTTCACAAGCAAGTTTGCATATGCCGTAGAGATTTCCGGGTTGGGTATTGGCTTCTTCAGTAACCGACTGAGTGTTATCTTGCGGTGCCCCGTAGACACCGGATGAACTTACAAATACAAATCGTTCCGCTGAGATGTTTAGTGCAATATCCAACATATTCACGGTGCCCATTAGATTCACATTTACGACGTGTGACGGCATTGATAACTCAATATCTCTCGGAGGGGTGATAGCTGCTGCGTGAACAATTCTTTTAACGTCAGTCTCTTTAGATATTCTTAGTGTGGAAGCCGTGTCTGAAACGTCACCAATCACAAATTCAATGTTGTCATGTAGGTCCGATGTATAGCGCCGAGTTTCGTGACTTGCACCTACGGTATCCAGTGCAACTACTTTCTCCCCTGCTTTTGCGAGTGCCCGCACGATATTAATACCGGCAAAACCGGTTGCTCCTGTAACAAGTGTAGTCATTGAAGTGTCCTCATCTTATTGTTTCTCTCTAAGGAATTATAAAAGAGTTGGGGTGTCTCCCCTCACTCCTATGCTAGCTAGGTTACTTCATGATTCGCCAGGTTAAGTCCCAGTCACTGCTCAATTGTTCAGCCCCATTGGGGGTTATTACAATGTCATCAAAGATTTTGGGAGGTCTTCCGGCTGATGGAACTGTGTCTCTGTGAGGATGATATGAGAAAACCATTCCAGCTTCTACCGGAATTTCTTTGTTAGCTTCTAGCATAGGAGTGAAATATGGCCACTCTATGCTGTCCATTCCTTGACCGTGAAAAGAGTAGTGCCACGCGGGGTCCCCCAGCTTCCAACCATCTCCTACAATGACGTTGAGGAAAGTGTTTTCCATCTCACCTAGAGTAACGCCTGGTTTTGCTATCTTAAGGATTTCTTGAAATGCACGTACTTCGCTGTCTATTAGCTTTTGTTCAATGTTCGTAGGTTCACGGAATGCACATACTACATTGATTTCTGACCAATGCCCGCTCTCCCCGCAGGTTTCTAAGTGAAATTCAACCATGTCATCACATTTAAGAGCTATATCCCTGGGCAACCCCGTGAAATCCCCTTCATGTATGGAAGTATAGTCATCAAAAGATCCGCCGGCCCGTATTATCTTTCCCGCTTCAGCAGCTGCCTCACGTTGTGTAACACCCGGGCCTATTACCTCTACAAATCGATCCAGTGCTCCTTGAGAGAGTTTCATGAGTTCACGAATTTGGTCCAATTCTAGAGGGCTCTTTATGCACCTCACTCTATCCAATAGAGAGTCTGCGTTGACGAAGTCCACTGACTCAAAGGCATTTTTCAAGGTTTCGTGTGCGTTAAACGTGATGGCTTTGTCCCATCCGACGATCCCCACTTTCCCTTTTGTGATACCTTTTGCCTTCATTGCACTGACTATCTCATCCTGTGGATAAGGAGCCTTGCGGAAATCCTCAATCCAGAGTTTGTCAGGTCTAGATGCTCCGGAATACGTGACCAAAGCCTGTACAGGTTCGCTTGCTAGAGGAATAAGAATGAGGCAATCGCCTGCCCATAAGTGTGTATCAGAGACATATCGTATGTATCCGCGGTTAAACTGACTGCCGTGTCCTGCTACTATTATCGCGTCTAGAGAATCTCTCTCCATAGATTCTCTTATCTTTTTGAATCGCTTATCCCGCTCTGCCAAATCGGCTTTTTGAGTCACGCTACACCTCCACCTAATAGGCTGGAATTTCTTATATCAAACTAGTCTACCTGAAGACCATCTTACTGCCTATGCTGCGGTAGAGAGTCCACTGGCCTGATTTACTAAATTGATGGGTGCATCAGAAACCATTTAGTCGCACTTTCATAAGCATGTCCTACTCTACACAGTAGTGCTTCAGAGAGAGGATGGCCGACGAATTGCAAGCTTAAAGGCAAGCCTTCACCGTTCAATCCGCATGGGACTGATAACGTAGGATACCCATTGTAATCATATGGAACTGTAAAGCGCTGATAGGAAGGGTCACGATTCTTATCTATAGGACCATACATCTGCTCCATGGTGATTGGATGAGCGGGCCCTATGGTGGACGGGCACGCGATTACGTCTATACCCTGCATTGCTGATCGGATTAATCCGTTGCATTCATGTCTTTGATTGTTAGCTTCAACATAATCAACTCCACTCACCCCTGATCCTATATCCAACCACTCCTGGAAATACGGGCCATAGTCATCGCGACGTGAAGGGTAGAACGACTTATGTTCTGCCAGAGCCTCTGCAGTACAAATTGTACGCCAAAACGGTATGTACTGATCCACATCAGGCATTTTTATATCTATAACAGTTGCACCCAAACCCTCAAGGATTTTTATTCCATCGAGAACTGCTTTTGAAAGCTCCGGATCGACCCCGTCAGTGACGTAAAATTCATCTAATCCGATGCGTATACCTTTAACTCCAGCATCGATGCCGGAAAACATATCCTCCACTGGCGCAGGAAAGGTTGTAGCGTCATTCGCATCTGGACCGGCTATCGCATTCAGCATAATAGCGGCATCAGCTGAACTTCGTGTTAGTGGGCCGACATGATCAAGTGATTCCGCCAATGCTAATACTCCATATCGGCTTACCCTTCCCCAGGTTGGTTTTAATCCGACTGTCCCACATGCTGCCGCTGGGAATCGGATCGAACCACCAGTATCACTGCCGAGGGATCCATAGCATAATCCAAGCGCGGTTGCTACACCGGATCCGCTGGAAGAAGCACCGGCCCATCTGTCGATGTTCCACGGGTTCAAAGGAACATCGAAAAATGGATTGTATCCACCCATTGCCCCTTCAGTAAGATTTAATTTTCCTAGCAAAACACTTCCCGCTGCTGCCAATCGGGACACCACTGTCGAGTCAAAAGTTGGAATGTGATCAGCCATTACTTTTGCTCCTCCCATCGTCCTGACGCCATCGGTGAAACAAAGATCTTTCACGGCTATCGGAACCCCATGCAAAGGTCCTTTGTAGTGGCCTTTCCGGATTTCCTCCTCCGCATGTTTCGCTGATTGCATTGCGTGGTCTGCCATAACAGTTGCGTAACTCTTGTAACGTGAATCCAAATCATCTATACGGCTGAGGATTGTTTCTGTGACCTCAACAGGAGAGATCTCCCGTTTTTCAAGAAGGATTGCTAAATCTGTGATCGTTTTATAGTGAATTTCAGTATTGGCCATGATCGACTCCTTCATTTTCAGCCTTGGTTAATAGTAAATTGATCTCCCTACACCTCCGCCAGCAGCTATGACGTCGCCGCTGATAGCTACTGATTTTGGTGATGCAAGAAATGCTACTAAAGCCGCGATGTCTTGTGCGTCTATCACCTGCTGAACAGAATTGTTTTTTGCCATTTGTTCTTCGGCTTCGGGAGCGGTACGTTCTGTTCGGGTTGCACCGGGATGAACTGCTGTGACGTTGATCCCGTGTTCACCGAGTTCGTCAGCCAGATTCTTAGTAAGTGCTACGACCGACACATTCCTGATGCTGCCGATAGTACTCCCAGTCTGTCGTCCTGCCATTCCACTGATATTGATAATCCGACCCCAACCGCGCTTTATCATGTAAGGGGCTACAGCCTGCGCACAACGTAGGTAGCCCATTACCTTGACGTTCATGTCTGACCAGAAGTCGTTTTCAGTAACATTCTCAAGCTTAGGAGGGGCGGCTATGCCTCCCACCAATGCTGCGTTGTTTACCAAGATGTCTACGCCTCCCAGAGCTTCCGCTGAAGTCTTTACCATTTTCATTACGGATTCCTTACTACTAGTTTCTACTTTTAAAGGCACGATCTTTCGCCCAGTCTCATTGGATAATTCCTCGGCTGTTGCTTTGAGTCTTTCAGGGTCTCGGGCCGCAATCGCGACGTCAACTCCTTCCATAGCCAACAGTAGGGCGACCTGCTTTCCAATTCCCCTGCTTCCTCCAGTTACGATGGCAGTCTTACCTGTAAGTTCCAAGTCCATACCTTTGTACTCCCTTAAATCAACCTTTTCCGCATTATACCCTCAAGGGGTATCTGAAACTTAAGAATTATGCCCTTATATCGCGTGCTTCAGATTGAATCCTTTTCAACAAGTCGATACGGGGTTAAAATTTGTAATAGTAATCCGAGGTACCAAGTGATGCAATTTTGTTAAACACTTTTAAATTAAGTAAATCCTACGGTGATCGTGTTCTATTCAGAGACCTTACGATAAGCCTTGCGAACCGCCAGCGCATAGCTCTGATTGGAGCTAACGGATCAGGTAAATCAACTCTTCTGGATATAATATCCGGCGAAACATCCGCGGATTCAGGGACTGTTTCAAAATCCAAAAACAGCACTATCGGATACCTAAAGCAAGAGATTGTTCAAAGCTCGAAAGAGTCCCTTATCGCGTACGTATTAAAGGAGTCATCTGATTTATCGGACCTAAGAAACAAAATCGATCAGAATTACGAACTGCTTTCATCGGAGACTGATTCGAGCAAAAGAGATCAAATACTTGGGGAAGCCAAGCACCTTGCCGCAACCCTAGAAGCCAGTGATCTAAGTGGACGGGAACATCAGGCGAAGGAAATTCTGTCCGGCCTAGGATTTAAGTCAACAGATTTTGCCAGACCGTTAAGAGAATTCAGCGGTGGTTGGGTCACACGTGCTCTCCTAGGCCAGTTACTTTTCTTGAACCCCGACATTTTGCTATTGGACGAACCGACTAATCACCTAGACTTAGAAGCGAACATCTGGTTTGAAAAGTTCTTACTGTCGTTTAGCGGTGCAGTTATATTCACTTCTCATGACAGGACCTTTCTGAATCAAGTAGCTACTATGATTCTAGGCATTGAGCCGGAAGGAGTCGTTAGCTTCAAAGGTAATTATGATGATTACCTTCTGTCACGGACTCAATCTCTTCAAGCAAGAGAGGCTGCTGCACGCAGACAGGATCGCGAGATTCAAAAACAGATGCTTTTCATAAATCGATTTCGGTCTAAGGCTAGGAAGGCTACGCAAGTGCAGAGCCGAATAAAACAACTTGAGAAAGTGGAGCGAATTGAATTGCCCAGGGCTACAAAACGAGTTCATTACTCTTTTCCAAAGCCGAAGCGTAGTGGTCAGGAGGTAATAACTCTACAAAATGTCAAAAAGTCTTATGGCGACAATGTTGTATATCGTGAACTAAATTTGACGTTTAGTCGCGGCGACAGAGTGGCTTTGGTGGGACCTAACGGAGCAGGTAAATCTACGCTGTTGAAAATGCTTGCCGGGGTGCTGCCCCCTGATGATGGTTATAGGAAAATCGGCCATAACGTTACATCAGGTTATTATGCACAGTACCTATTGGATTTGCTTAGAGAAGAAAGCACACTACTTGAAGAAGTACAGGGAGTAGCCAAAGGGGAATCGGAAACTAATATGCGCCAAATCCTGGGAGGCTTTTTATTTCATGGCGATGATGTCCGTAAACGGATTTCGGTATTGTCAGGAGGGGAAAAAGCCCGGGTGGCATTGGCGAAGTTGCTAGTGCAAGGAAGCAACTTGCTCCTCATGGATGAGCCAACTAATCATCTTGATATAGCGTCTCGGGAAGTGCTTGCGGACGCCCTCAACGATTATGATGGAACCATTTGTTTTATCACACACGATCGCACCCTGATTAGCCAGGTTGCCAATAAAGTGATTGAAATTGACAATGGAGTTGCAGCGGTATTTCCCGGGAACTATGAAGGTTACCTATATCGTAAAGAGATTAGAGGATCGAGGGTCTCTTCTGAGAAATATGATCTATTGGCCAATGTTGTTACAAATGCCGATGTTCAGGAAACAGGGTCAAATTCTAGGAGAAGCTTCAAAGAGGGGCGTCGCCGAGATCTAAAGAAACAGGAACGCCAAGCTCGTACTAGGGCGGATACTATTAATGCTACTTTGAATGGGATAGAAGCAGAAATTAGCGAAATGGAGACACTGTTTTCCGCGCCAAGTCAATTTAATGATGCGCAGGATTTGATGTCACTCGGCGAGAAATACAAGAAACTAAAGTCAAAGGCACAATCACTTTGGGATGAGTGGGATGTTTTATCAACGGAAGCTGATGAGATTAATGCCCAGCTAGACGAGATGGAAGAAATTGCTCCTTGAAGTAACTGTCAAATAAATTATGGAAAAAGCCGAAGGCTCAACTACTCCCATCAATAATGTTGCTACTAGTAAGAACTTTTATATGCTCTGGGGTGGTTCCGCAGCATCCTCCGATGATTGTTGCTCCACATTCAAGCCAGTCACGAGCGTAATCTAAGTATTTCTCAGGAGCAGTTCCGCTAAGAGGTTGTCTTATTTTCGGTGCTTTCCCAGTTTCATCCTCTAAAGCTCCTCCATGAGCGTAAGCCCCTATTGGAAGGGATGTCTGAACTTTCAACTCTCGTAAGGCATCCGCAGTGACTTGGGGTGGTGAGTGCATAATGCAAAACGCTTTTACATTAGGAGATGTGGCAGCAGTAACTGCATCGGCAATAGTTTCTCCGCCATGTCTACCCATGAGACCCAAGTAGATCTGACCGTTATGATTTTCGCATGATAAGCCTACCCAAATAGGAATGCCCGTTTCTGTTGCAGCCTCAACTG
The DNA here is from genome assembly GCA_964493125.1 of uncultured Dehalococcoidia bacterium. Classification (GTDB taxonomy): domain Bacteria; phylum Chloroflexota; class Dehalococcoidia; order Lucifugimonadales; family QGNO01; genus QGNO01. Next base: position 35,225 of record CAZBMS010000011.1, read on the forward strand.
CAGCTTTCAGATCTATGGTGCGTACAAACATTTCCAAAACTATAAGCTCTACCCCAGTCTCGGCCAGAATCTTGGCTTGTTCTCGATAATCTTCGAGGGCCTTTTCATAAAGTGGGATAATTTCTGGATTACCCTTTGGTTCGAATGATGACATAGATCCCGCTATTACTACGGTCTCTTCAGCTCCACAATTTTTTCTTGCATCCATTGCCAATCCTACGGATTGTTTATTTATTTCTTCTGTTTGTTCCGATAGTCCTTCTATCGCCAATGTGGCCCGACTAGTGGAAAAGGTGTTAGCTGTGATTATCTCAGCCCCGGCCAGGATATAATCCTGGTGTATTTCACGCACCAGATCCGGGGATGTAAAGTTGGCTTTAGCTGACCAGGTCAGCTTTGGATCTATGGTGACGCCGCGACGTGCTATTTCTGTTCCGGTAGCGCCGTCCATAATGACCATTTTCTTGGCATTCAATTTGTCCTGTAAAGCATGGGTCAGAGTCATACAAGAGCC